>JBPCPZ010000190.1:0-4407 GCA_050998655.1 Actinomycetota bacterium | reverse complement strand
GCGCATACCGCCTACATCGGCCCCTGCATCCGGGCGTGCTGTTACGAGGTCGGCCCCGAGGTCGTCGATGCCTTCCGAACAGCCGGTCTGCCGGTGGCGGACGAGCGCCACGTCGACCCGGGCACGGCGGCGGAGGCGGCGCTCCGCCGAGCGGGCGTAACCAACATCGCCGACGCGGCCGTCTGCACCGGCTGCGATCCCTCCTACTTCTCCTACCGGCGCGACGGGGTCACCGGGCGCCAAGGCGCCTTCGTGGGACTGCTGAAATGAGCGATCGGAGCTCGCCGGGCTGGTTTTGTGGGCCTCAGAGTGCCGTTTTTGGAACTCTGACGCGCTCAAAACGCGGAGGGGGGCGGTGACCGTCGCCGAGCGGCTGGCGGAGGTGAAGGGGCGCATCGCCGCGGCCGCCGCCAACAGCGGCCGGGACGAGTCTGACATCACCCTGGTCGCCGTGTCCAAGACGTTTTCTGCCGAGGTCGTGGCGGAGGCGGTCGAGGCCGGAGTTTCGGACCTCGGCGAGAATCGCGCCCAGGAGCTCAGAGACAAGGTCGCCGCCCTGGGCTCGGTCGCACGATGGCATTTCGTGGGCCACCTTCAGAGTAACAAGGTGCGCCACGTGGTCGGGAGCTGCGCACTGATTCACTCCGTGGACTCGGCAAGCGTGGCCGAGGAGATCGACGTGCGCGCGCAGAGAAGCGGCCTGATTCAAGAGGTACTCATCGAGGTCAACGTCTCCGGCGAGGCGTCCAAGCAAGGAGTCGTTCCCTCTGAGATCTCAGGGCTCCTGGCCCACATCCGCGACCTCGAGGGGTTGCGTGCCACCGGGCTGATGACTATCCCACCGTGGCCCGAGGACCCGGAGGAGTCACGTCCCTTCTATCAAGAGCTCGCCGAGCTCGCCCGGAGCCACAGGCTCGAGCGGCTCTCGATGGGCATGACGAGGGACTTCGAGGTGGCGATCGCAGAGGGCGCGACGCTGGTGCGTGTCGGAGAGGCCATCTTCGGGGCCCGCAGCCGCCCGTGAAGCTCGACGCCGAGCGCCTATGGTCGGCACTGGGGGAGGTCAACCGTATCGGAGCCACCCCCATGGGCGGCGCCGAGCGACTGGCCTGGAGCGATCAGGAGATGCAGGCGCGGCGCTGGTTTGCCGAGCGCGCCTGCGACGCCGGGCTCGAGGTGTCCTGGGAGCCCGCCGGAAACGTGTGGGGCTTCGGCGGGCTCGAGCCTGCGGTCGTGCTCGGCTCTCACCTCGACACGGTCCCCGATGGAGGGCGCTTCGACGGCGCGCTGGGGGTCGTGGCCGCGCTGGAGGTCGTGCGCCGGGCGCGCCGCGAGCGCTTTCCCGGCTGCGAACGTCTTGCTGTGGTGTGCTTCTCCGATGAGGAGGGGGTTCGCTTCGGGCTCGGCATGGCCGGGAGCCGGGCGGTGGCGGGAACCCTGCAGCCGGCGGAAATCACCGGGGCGAGAGACTCGGACGGGGTAGCCCTTTCGGATTTGCTCGAACTACACGGCTTCGAGCCGGCACGAGTGCCCGATGCTCACGCCAACCTGGCTCGCATGGCCTGCTATCTCGAGCTCCACGTCGAGCAGGGGATCAGGCTCGAGCGCCTGGGGGCTCCGGTCGGCGTGGTCACCGCAATCGTGGGGCTGAGCGATTACCACATCGAGGTAACGGGCGAGGCCAACCACGCCGGTACGACCGCTCTGGAGGACCGGCGCGACGCCCTGCTCCCGGTGGCGCAGGTGGCACTGGCGGCGAGAGAGGTGATGAGCTCTGCAGAAGGAGTGGTCGCGACGGTCGGCGAGGCGTGGGTGACCAACGGTGCGCCCAACATCGTTCCCGGGAAGGCGGGGTGCATCCTCGATGTGCGCGCTGCCTCGGCGGCCGCCATCGAAGCCGCCGCCGAAGCCATCCTGGGCGCGGGCAGGGCCGCGGCGGGGGCAGCCGGGTGTGAGTTCGAGGCGAGCCTGACCAAGCGCCTGCCCCCGGCGCCCATGGACGAGGAGGTCGTCGCCGCGCTCGAAGTAGCCGCCCGCGACCTCGGTTCGCAGTGCCCGACGCTCGTCAGCCGGGCGGGCCACGACGCGATGAGCCTGTCTCCCGCCGGAGTGCCCTGCGGAATGCTGTTCGTTGCCTCTCAGGGGGGGATCAGCCACTCGCCCTTGGAGCGGTCGTCTCAACGGGACTGCGTGCTGGGCGCCGAGGTGCTGGGGGCCGCGGCCCTCGGGCTGGCGCATCACCAGAGTCCGTAGCCGAGCCAAGATAGCGACCCACGCGTTCTAGGGGCGTCAGAGTGCAGAAAACTTTACCGAGAAGCGCTCAAAACGCAGGGTCGGCCTGGGCCGCCGCCGGCCATAGCCGGATGTTGCGGCCCGGCTCCGGCTATTCTCTGAACACATGGCCGGGATGTGGAGGAAGACGCTCGTCTACCTGGGGCTCGCCGAGGAGGAGGCGCCGGGGGACTACGAGTACGACTACGAGCCGGCGGACGGCACGCCGCCGGCCGGGCGCCCGCGGGCGGATGGAGCCGAGCGGTCGTCCCCCCCTGCACCCCCGCGCAATGCCGTGGTGCGAGCCATGCCCCAGGAAGCAAACCCACGCGTGCACCTGGTGCAGCCGACTTCGTTTAACGACGCTCAGGAGATCGGCGACAAGTTCCGGGAGGGCTTCTCGGTGTTGATGAACCTGCAGTCGGCCGATCAGGAGCTCGGCCGCCGTCTCGTCGACTTCGCCTCGGGGCTGGCCTACGGGTTGCACGGCTCCATGCAGCCGGCAGCAGATCGTGTCTTCTTGATCACTCCGCGCGACGTGAAGGTCTCCGCCGAAGATCGGAGGAGGGTCCTTGAAGAGCGAGGCTTCTTCAATCAGATCTGAGCGTCGATGACGATCGTCTGCATCGCCCTGCAGCTCTACGGGTGGATTCTGTTCGCCCGCATCATTCTCTCGTGGGTTACATCGATGGGTTCGTGGACCCCACCCCCCGCGCTCCAGCCCATTCTCGGGTTCATCTACGACATCACCGATCCCGTGATGTCGTTCGTGCGGCGTTTCATCCCACCGCTGGGACCTATCGACATCTCGCCGCTGTTCATCTTCCTCGCGCTCACGATCATCACCGGAGCTCTTTGCAGGTAATTCCGCCTTTCGGAGGGATTCGTCTGAGATAATTCGTGCCATGGAAATAGGCGCGGACGACATCCAAGAGCAGCGATTCCACGACGCGTGGCGAGGCTACAACCAGGAAGAGGTCGATGACTTCTTGGACCGTGTTGCCGAGGTGCTGGAACACACGCAGCGTGAGAACGTCGCGCTGGACAAACGCGTCGGCGAGCTCGAACAGGCGGTCGCCACCAGCCGCGAGACCGAAGAGATGCTCAAGACCACGTTGATATCCGCCCAACAGGCGGCCGAAGAGGCCAAGGCGAAGGCGCGCGCCCAGGCCGAGATGATGGTCAAAGAGGCAGAAGCACATGCCCGCAAGACCACCGAAGAGGCGCGCGAGCGCAAGGCGTCCAGCGAAGCAGACATCAGGCGCAGGGTCCAGGACACAGAACGTGAGCATCAGGCCAGAAGGCGCGAGCTCGACGTGTCGATCGACCGGCTCCGTGCTTTCGAGACCGAGCTCAAACAGCGGCTGAAGACATTCCTGACCCAGCAGGCGAAGGCCCTCGATACGCTCACCGAGAAGGAGCCCCCCACGATCAGGGCCAGCGCCGACCCTCATCGCGGAGCCGCCCCGCGCGAGGTGCGAGTCTCAGAGCGCGCCGACACCCCCACCAAGACCAATCAGGCGGCAGAGGATCCACCCCCGCGGGTGGAGAACGGAGGCGAGCAACCGGCTGCGGTGGTGCTTCCGCACGAGGAGGAGCCATCCTTCGGACAGAGGCTGCGACGCAGCTTCTCTCTAAAAGACGAGGGCTAGCCCCGCAAGACGACTCTCACGGCCCCCTGATCGAGGGCCAACTCCGTTTCTTGCGCTTCGGGTAAAGAATGCTCATTTACGTTCACAGTGGTTGCGAGCACCTCGGACGCGATGGCGCCGCGGTGCTGCTGTAGGGCCTCGGCGACGGTCTCATCCTCAGCTTCGAGCCACAGCTCGATGCGGTCGGCCACCGCCAAGCCGCTCGCCTTGCGCAGCTCCTGGACTGCGCGCACGACTTCACGCGCGATGCCCTCGGCGATGAGCTCGGCATCGAGCTCCAGGTCCAGGGCAACGCCGTAGGCGCCCTCGCGCGCCAGCGAGAAGCCTTCCCGCCCCTCGATGCGCACGTCGAGCTCGTCTGTAGACAGCGACAGGGGTTCGCCGTCGACGTGGACGACCGCTGCCCCGGTCGTCTCCAGGGAGTCGGTGAGAGCGTGAGCATCGGTCGCCGACAGCGAGCGTGCGACGTCTTTGACTCTGGCAC
>JBPCPZ010000144.1:0-4211 GCA_050998655.1 Actinomycetota bacterium | reverse complement strand
CTCACCGGTCAGTGCGGAGGCGGCCGCGGTCTCGGGGGAGCACAGATAGACCAGGTCCCCCTTGGTCCCCGAGCGGCCGGGGAAGTTCCGAGGCATCGTACGCAGGCTGATCTGATTAGAGGCGGGCGCCTGCCCCATGCCGATGCAGCCCATGCAGCCCGACTGATGCAGGCGCGCCCCCGCATGGATCAGGGGGGCGAGCAGCCCCTCGCGGATCATCATCTCGAGCGTCTGGCGGGAGGTCGGGTTCACGTCCAACGAGACGCGCGGGTGCGACTGACTCCCGGCGACGATCTGGGACACCACCGCGAAGTCTCGCAGCCCCGGGTTGGCCGACGAGCCCACAACCACCTGCGATATCTCCCGGCCGGCCACCTCTGTCACCGGCACCACCTTTCCGGGGCTGGAGGGGGTGGCTATGAGAGGCTCGAGCCGGGACAGGTCGATGCTCTCCTGCACTTCGTAAGAGCAGCCCTGGTCCGCAACCAGCTCGACCCAGTCGTCGACGCGACCCTCGCTCGCCAGGAAGCGGCGAACCTCCTCGTCGGAGGGGAACACGGTGGTGGTGGCCCCGAGCTCGGCGCCCATGTTGGCGATCACATGCCGGTCCATCGCCGAGAGATGCTCGAGGCCGGCACCGTGATACTCGACGATGCGGCCGCGGCCCCCTTTGACGCCGTGCCGTCTAAGCATCTCGAGGATGACGTCCTTGGCCGAGACCCAGTCCGGCAGCTGTCCGGTAAGCTCGACGCCCCAGATCTCGGGCATCGTGACGAACAGAGGCTCGCCTGCCATCGCCATGGCAACCTCGAGGCCGCCGACCCCGATGGCCAACATTCCGAGTGCGCCGGCGGCGGGAGTGTGGCTGTCCGAGCCCGCCATGGTCTTGCCGGGAATGCCGAAGCGCTGCATGTGGACGGGATGGCTGACCCCGTTGCCCGGCTTCGAGTACCACAACCCGAACCTCTGGCAGGCGCTGTAGAGGAAGAGATGGTCGTCGGCGTTTTTCTCATCGGCCTGCAGGAGATTGTGGTCGACGTACTGGGCCGATAGCTCGGTGCGCACCCGATCGAGACCCATGGCCTCGAGCTCGAGCATCACCAGCGTTCCGGTTGCATCCTGGGTCAGCGTCTGATCGATGCGAAGACCAACCTCCTCTCCGGGGGTCATGTCCCCTGCCACGAGGTGTGACTCGATCAGCTTTTGCGCGACATTGAGCCCCGCGCCCTGCGACCCCATACTCGGCCCTCCTCGACTGCCTATTGCATGCCGGTACACGCTACCCGGGTTTTAGGGGCGCCAGAGTGCCGAAAACGGCACCGAGAAGCGCTCAAAACGCGGTTTGGGCTCCGCTGGAAGGCTATTTCTCGAGCTTGTCTGCTCCATCGACCACGTCACGGCCCCCGAGCGGCTCGGTGAGGTCGACCTCGACCATCTTGAGAACTGCAAGCTCCGGGCAGACCTTGTTGGCGGAATCGGACCCCGTGCCGTGGAACAGGGTCAGGGCGACCTCGTCTCCGAAGTAGGAGACGTCGACCGAATCGAGCACGGAGCAGGGCTCGACCCCTCCCCAGAAAAAGACCTTGAGCGTGTCTTCGTCGACCTTCTTGATCCTTCGCCAGGACCCCGGGATGACGTTCAGTGCGTCGCCCTGGGGCGTGACGAGCTTGGCTCCGGGCCCCGGCTCATTGTTCGAGGGGCCGTCGTCGGGTTCGCTGCTCACCACATCTTCGTCGCCGGAGGAAGCGGAGCCGCCGGGCTGAGTCGAGGGCTGTCCGCAAGCGGCGAGGATGAATACAAGGGCGATGAAGGGGGTGAGGAGTTTCGTCGTCTTTGTCATGGCTCTTTGACGCAGCCTGCGGGCTCGCTTGTTCCCGTACCTCGATGGGTTGCTCATTCCTCGAGGACCTCGGCCGCCTTCAAAGCCAACCAGACCTCTAGTCGATCCTCGGCCGAGCCGAGGTCCCGGTTGAGGAGCTGTTCGGCCTGGCGCACGCGATAGCGAAGGGTGTGCCGGTGGATTCCCAGCGCCTCCGCCCCGTGCTCCCAACGCCCCCCTGCTGCGATAAAGGCCCGCACCGACTCCACGAGCTTGGAGGAGCGCGTCTCGTCCCTGTCCCTGAGCGCCCCCAGCACCGTTCGCACGTAGCCCTCCAGGAGTTGGGTCGGCTGGGCCGAGAGCAGGAAGCGGTACGAACCGAGGTCAGAAGGCAGACCCAGGCGGGTGCTGCTGGGGGCCGCGCGCAACGCGAAGACGGCAGTCAGGTAAGAGCGTCTGACTCCCGAGACCGAGACCGTCTCCCCCACGCCGGCCCGGACCGCAAGCCCACCGACCCCGAGGCGCCGCGAGCTCAGCTCCAGCTCATCGAGTAGCTCGCGGGCAAGGGTCTCGGGTGCGTCGTGAGCGACCAGGCAAGCAACCCTGCCATGCGTCACCGTGGTGCGCGCCGCCCGGCATCGCCGCCCCAGGATGCCGTCGAGCGCCCATGAGAGGTCCTGAAGTCCCTGCTGATCGGAACCTTCCAGCGGCTCCAGTGCCAAGGCGGTGAGGGCGGCGAGTCCGGGAAAACCGGCGAGCTCGAGGCGGCGCTCGAGATCCAAGCCTCGCAGACGCCCGGCGAACGCCTCCGACAGCAAATCCCCGGCGATACGGCGCTCGGTCTCGATGACCGCCCGCCGGGATGCCAGCAGCAGGCCCAGCACGGTCACGGCATGGTGCACCACGATGCGATCGGGCGCCTGCAGCTTGCGGGCGGCGCCGTACACGAGCACTGCCTCCTGGCGCCCGCCGGAGACAACCCTCACCGCCACCCGCGACCCCTCGGGTGACGCCTCCGCAGAGGCATCAAGGTCCTGTCCCTCCGCCAGGCCCGGAGGCAGAGCGGTCCAGACCTCCTCGGGCGGCGGGGAGCCCGACCCCGAGCGAGCCACGATCCCCCCTCCCACATCGAACAGGAGGGCCCAGCCACCTCGGAGCTCGCAGACCTCATCGAGCACGTCGGCCGGGCCCGCGCCTTCGGAGATCAACGAGGCGAGGCGCTCGTGCATCTCGACCGAGATATGCGCCTCTCTCAGACGCTCTTCCGACAGCTCCGAGCTGATCGCCTTCGTGATGGCGATGAAGGGAACCGGAAGAGGTACCTCGAGGAGACACAGCTCCGCCCCCTCGGCCGCCGTGACCATGGCTTCGGGCACCGCCTCGAAGCCAAAGCCTACGCCGAAGCCCAATCCCGACACGCCAGCCGAAACGAGGCGTTCCACGTACAAGCGCTGGTCGTCCTCCTCCTTCCCCAGCGACATCCCGGTGGTCAACAACAGCTCGCCCCCGGACAACCACGGAGTGGGATCAGAAAGCTCCGAGATGTGTGCCCAGGTAATCTCCTTCTCGAGTCCCCGGGCGCCGGCCACCACCGTCAGCCTCAGACCGGGCAGCTGTAGGAGTTCGGACACGGCAAGGCTCACGATGCTACAGAGTGTACAAACGCCGCACTGCTACCACGCCTGCTCGCACCTGCTCGACCAGCTACTACTGTTGTAAATTGAGTTGCGGGTGCTGGATGTTGGCTGCGCGCGAGCGCGAGCAGCCAATTGGGGGAGAGGTGGGGACAAGAGGTGGGGACAAGAGGTGGGGACAGAAGGTGGTTCGCCTGGATGATGTTGTAGGGATGGCCCTGTAAAGATGGCGATCAGCTTGAACGTCGTGCCCGGGCCCATCTCGCGCGAGCTCTCTGAAAGGCGGTCTGAGGCCGTCCCCCGCGCTGTCTTCAACACCGCGCCCATATTCATTGCATCAGGCGAAGGCGCCCTCGTCGCAGATGTCGACGGCAACCGCTTCATCGACTTTGCCGGCGGCCTCGGGGTGCTGAATGTGGGCCGGGCCAATGCCCGCGTTCTGCAGGCGGTCAAGGATCAGGTCGAGAAAACCCTCCACGAATGCTTCCACGTCGCCATGTATGAGGGCTACGTCGAACTTGCCGAAACCCTGAACTCGATCACCCCCGGAGATCACGCCAAGAAGACCATGCTGTCCAACTCGGGGGCCGAGGCGGTCGAGAACGCCGTCAAGATCGCCCGCTACAACACAGGGCGGGACGCGGTGGTCGGCTTCACCAACGGATTTCACGGACGCACCCTGATGGGCATGACTCTGACCGCCAAAGAGATGCCCTACCGACACGGCTTCGGGCCCTTCGCCCCGGAGGTCTACCGCG
>JBPCPZ010000101.1:0-9332 GCA_050998655.1 Actinomycetota bacterium | reverse complement strand
GTTCACGCTCGACGGGGATGAGGTTGTATGCCATGGCACCTCCGCTTTTGGGGTTGCACCCAGTCTCATCTCCTGGCGCCAAAATCGCGAGGGTTTCCGGGACTTTTTGCAACAGCCTCCTGAGCGGTGCCTCCGGCTGAAGGAAGCGACCTTTCCACGTCAGCAGGGCTCAGCGCTCTTATGGAGGAGAAAGTCGGAGATTCGAGTCAGTAGGGTCTGGGCTGGGCCGTCGCGCATCGCCAACGATAGAGTGCAGTCGAGGAAGTTCCACGTCGACGGAAGGGGCCCTTGCCATGGCGAAGGAGCGCACCGAAAAGAGCATTAAGGCCGAGCGCCGGACGCCGGATCTCACCCAGGTCCCCAATCTTGTCGTGGTGTATCTGGGGATGAAGGTGAAGGCGCCGCGCGGCATCAAGACGGTACTGAGCTTCGGCCCCAAGATCCAGAAATCCGTGGCCGAAAAGCCGGACGGGCTCTTGCTCCACGAGAACATGTTTTTCTCGCTGTTTCCCCTCCACGCCGGAATGCGCCAGTACTGGCGCGATTTCGAGTCTCTCGAGCAATGGACCCGTTCGGGAGCGCACAAACAGTGGTGGCAGAGCTTCGTGCGCGACACAGGCGGCACGGGGTTCTGGCACGAGCTGTACGTCCGCAACGGAGAGATGGAAGGCGCATTCCTAGACATGACAGAGAGCGGAATGACGGCGTTTGCGCCGACGGTCCCGACGCGTGGAACGATGTTCTCCGCCCGCCGGCGGCTGCGGCGGGGGGGTGAAGAAGCCGTGCCATCGGTGTACTCGGAGGAGGAGCTGTACGGCGCGCCCAAGTGATGCCGAGATCGAGGTCTGAGCACATCTGGATCTCAGAGCAGAGGGGGTCATGCCCCGATTGAGGTCACTGGACTAGTTGTCTCGAGGTAGCGCGTTGCTCTTGTGAGGCGTCTGCCGCCTGTGTGCGATCAAACCGCCCAGGGCAACAGCCAAGAGCAACGGCACCGCCTGTGGCCAGGGCTTGCCCACGTCGAAGTAGTTTGTATTCGTTGCCCGGTTGAGGCAACAGTGCCTCTCGGCAGAATGGACGCCATTCGGAGCGAGCTGTCTGCACGAGTTTTCTGCTTGAGCGAACGGCTCTGTCTCGTGCTGGTAAACCAGAGCGATGACGGCGCAAACTGCAACGGTTATCAGGGCACAGGCGGTTAGCAGCAACCATCTCTGCTCCCGGTCCTCTTGCCAACGGCCGATCCTTAGGGAATGGCGGTTGCCGCTGTGAACTCTTCGAGCTGGAGCCGGAAGTCGGGATGGCTCTCCACAATAGCTTCCACGTCGCCCTTCTCGACATCGGGCGGCTCGACCCCGGGCCACTCGGTGCTCGCCAGCAGTGCGTAGCCCTTGCCTGCCGCCAGTTGCGAAACGTGGAAAGTCCCGCCGGGTATGAAGAGTTGCGGGCGCATACGGAGCAGAGGTCCGAACCGATCGTCGCCACCGCGCCGGCCCCGTCCGGATAGAGCATGAGGACCTCGAGCGGATCGCCGAGGTAGTGGTGGTAGAGCTGGTCCGAGCGGATGGGGTGCAGCACTATCTGGGCGTCCGGCGTGACCAGGAAGTACAGCGCCGAGCCGAACGGGCGCGAGCCGCCGTACTCGGACGACAGAGCGTCGGTGGGGATCTCGTGCGGGCTGCGATAGGTCTCGACGACGTAGCCGCACGTGGGGTGCCGCTGAAGCCCCAGGTCCTTTTTGATGTCCTCCGCCGTCAAGTCCACGGTTGCTCCCCTCCGCCCTTGCCATTGGTCCTTCTCCCAACCTAACAACTTTGATGGCGGCCGAGATGTGGATGTGCCAGGGTTGTCCCTTAAGGACTGGACTCAAGGCAGGTTGGGTTTGACGAACGACACAGGGCAGCGACCTAGGCGCGATCTTCGACACTCATGTCTGTGCCGAGTTCGAGCAGCAAGACGTGGATGCCACCATGGCGACCATGGTCGATGACCCCTACCTCAATTACGTCCCCACGATGACGGGAGGTACGGGCGGGAAAGGGGTGCGTGACTTCTACGCGAACCACTTTATCGGGAGATGGCCGGGCGACACAAAGCTCATTCCGATATCCCGGACGGTGGGGACGAGCCAGGTCGTCGACGAGTTCGTGCTGGCCTTCACCCACGACACGGAGATCGACGTGCTACTTCCTGGCGTTGCGCCAACCGGCCGCCGAGTTGAGCTTCCCCACATCGTCGTGATGGGCGTTCGAGAGGGAAAGGTTACCCACGAGCACATCTACTGGGATCAGGGGTCGCTCCTTGTTCAAGTCGGCCTCCTTGATCCCAGCGGCTTGCCGGTGGTAGGTGTCGAGCAGGCGCGTAAGCTGCTGGACAGAAGCCTGCCCTCCAACGAGCTCACATTCGCCACGTCACAAGGAAGTAGTGGTGGTCTTTCTTGTCGACGGATTTCCACCCCTCCACCACATCGGTGGGCAACTTCGTCGACTGCCTCCGCGACTCGTTTCAGCTTGGAGAGGCCGCTGGCTGAGATGAATCGAAAGGAAGTTGCTTAGAACAATCTTGGTGCTCACTACCACGCTCCTTACCCAAGAACAGGTGCATTGCAGTGGCCCCAAAAGAGTGAGGAGGACCTTGCCCGGGGAAATGAGAAAGGATTCGACCATACATTCGGCGGTCCAGGTTTCGCGGACTGCTCTACAGCGGGGTGGCTTTCGCTATGTTAAGGCTCGCATGCGCGCCACGCCGATCTTGAAGTCGGCCATGCCGTAGTAGACGTCCAGTTCCCCGTCTCTTCGAACGTCGATTGCGGTCGGGAACACGACGTTATCGACAGTTCCCTTGCGCTCGTCGTCGGTTTCGGGAGAGAGTAGCGGCTCGCTGGTCCGAGATCTCACCAAAGTCACGTCGTCGAGGTCGAGCAACAGCGCGCCCGCCGAGTAGCACACGCTCGGCTGGTGGTCCAACCCCCGCTGGAGCGTTCCCTGCACTCCGTGGTGGATGAGCAACCATCCGTCGCGCGTCCTCACGGGTGGGGGGCCGGAGCCGATCTTGAGCGACTCCCAGGGGTGCTCGGGGAGTGCGAGACAGCGGTGGTTGGACAGTCGGGGGAGAAGGCGAAGATCGGACGCCACGTCGTCGAGGGGGGCGAACGAGATCCAGATGCCCGGCCTGGGATCGTCTACGCCGGCTGGCAGAGGCTCCCCCTCTCCCGGACGGATCCACGAGAGGTCCCACACGGGGCGGTGCAAGACCGCGATCGACAGTCTCCCATCGGGGGCGATTACGGGCCCCGGGAAGATCGCGGCGTCCTTGTTTGGGTAAAGGTTCAGGTCGGCCGCAAGAGCGGGCTCATACGCGAACCAGGCGGGTCCCAGTCGCTCCCACTTGTCGAGGTCTCTCGAGAAGGCGAGACCCACACGCGACCCCAGCGGCCCGTATGCCGAGTAAGTCATGACGTAGACATCCAGCGCTTCGACGAAGGTGACGCGCGGGTCTTCGACCCCACCGGTGTGAGCGTTGCGTTCCCACACCTCATCTGGTTCGAGCGCGACATCGAGCCTCTCCACCCCCACAGGAGCGTCGCCCTCGAAGAGCACGCGAGCGCGCCCAACGCGCGAGTAGTTGCCCTCTGCGGCCAACCTCGGGAACAAAAAGAGCTCGCCGTCACGTGATCGTGCGCACCCCGGGTTGAAAACCCCCAGGGACTCGTTCACCTCAGACGGGTCGGGCGCCATGATGACGCCCATCCGGGTCATGATGTAGGCGGGCTCGCGCACTACTCCTTGACCCCGGACCCGAGCTGCGCCTGGGTGAAATGCTTCTGCAGCGCGAGGAACAGCAACACCGCCGGAACAGCGAGCACGGTGGCGCCGGCGAGGATCGCTCCGAAGGGGTTTGCAGCTCGCGCCGCAGAGTTGGATATGAAGTTACCGAGGGCCACGGCGAGGGGTTGCAGGTTCTGTTGCTTGGTGATCAGGAACGGCCACAGGAACTCGTTCCAGGGACCGATGAAGGTTACGATCAAGGCGGTGAGGATTGCGGGACGCGCGATCGGGACGCCAATCCTCACCAACACCTGCAACTCGGAGGCACCATCGATGCGCGCGGCGTCAAATAGGTCTTTGGGAATCTGCTTGAAGAACTGCCGGAAGATGAATACCGCTGTCGGGTTGACGGCGAACGGAAAGATCATCCCGAGATAGTTGTCTGAGAGCCCGTACCACCGAACGATCATGACGTACAGCGGGATCATGAGGAGCATGAACGGCACGATCAGGAGTAGCAGCATCACGTTGAACACGACTCCGCGGCCGCGAAAGTCGAGCTGGGCCAGCGCGTATCCCGCCAGGAGACCGATGACCAATGTTGACAGGATCACTCCTCCGGTAAAGATGCCGGAGTTCAGCAGCGTGCGTCCGAGGTCGACGACTTCGTTTATCGCGATGAAGTTCGCGACCGAGAAGTTCGCCGGGGTGGGTACCGCTCCGCTCAACCCGAAGCTCTGATCGCGTTGAATCCCGCCCAGCAGCATGTAGTAGAAGGGGAACAAGAAGATGAAGGCACCCACGACCAGCGCCGTCAGCAGCAGGACCCGAGAGGAAAGGAAGCTTCCCCCCGAGGGTCCACTCTCCGGAGAGGCGTTGCCAGCCTCCGTGCGTTTCCCGACTGCGGCATCCATACTTAATCCCTCTCGAGTACGAAGCGGTTGAAGAGCGCCAACGCCATTACTGCAATCGCGAGGAGGACCCCGATCGCGGCCGCGACGCCGGGGTGGTTCTGCTCGATGCCCTCTCGGTACATCAATAGCACCGGGGTGACCGAGGCGTTGTTGGGCCCTCCGCCACCGGTGAGCAGGTAGGACTCGGTAAAGATCTGCGCTCCAATAATGGTCGACAAGATGACTACTAGGACCGTCGCGGGTCTCACGCCCGGAACCGTGATGTAGAAGAAGCGCTGGATCGTGTTGGCTCCGTCGACCGCGGCCGCCTCGTGCAGCTCCTCGGGCACGTTCTGCAGTGCGGCGAGGTAGAGGAGCACGTAGAAGCCCATCCCTTTCCACGTCACCAATAGCGCGATCATCGGCATCGCCCAGAACTCATTGACGAGCCATGTCGGTTGGGGTGCGAGGTCACCGAGCACGGCGTTCACGAGGCCGTTCTCGTTGAACAGGAACAGCCATATGCCGACGATGGCGACGCTCGCAGTGACGTAGGGCACATAGTAGGCTGCGCGAAAGAACGTGCGGTAAGGGAGCTTGGCGTTGAGGGCGGTTGCGAGCAATAGCGACATGACCACGGTCAGCGGCACGTTGATGATCATGAACTTGGCGATGTTCCACACCGCGGTGCGGAACACGGGGTCTCCCAGAACCGAGGTGTAGTTGTCGAGTCCGACGAAAGGACGATCTACGACCGCGCCGGGCGCAGCAAAGAAATAGTCGTAGAACGACATATAGAGCGCGAACCCAAGCGGATAAGCGAACACTGCGATGAGGAAGATGATGTAAGGGGCCACGAACAGGGCGCCGATGGGTTGGTTCCCTAGTATGCGCTGTGCCAGTGGCCTTGGTCTGGTTGCAACAGCCATTGCGCTACTCCTCGCTCACCAATTGCTGTATCGAGTCCGCGGCCTGCTGTAGTGCCTCCTCGGGCTCGCTTTTTCCGAAGATGACCGACTCCGAGTAGGCGTCGCGGAAGTCCTGCCACATCTCGATCGAATTCGGCACGTTGGGTACCTCTGCGACGCGGCTAGCTTGATCGGCGAAAGCTTCGGACTCGGGGTTGGCCTTGAAGTAGTCGGCGTAGACAGAGGTTATGTCGGTTCGCATCGGCATCTGACCGGTAGTCTCGAGGAACTCGCCGTCGTTGGCCTTGCTGGTGGCGAACTTGAGGAAGTCCCAGGCTGTGCCCTGGTTCTCGCAGGCCGAATACATCCCGACCGACTTCTCATCCGAGAACGTGTAAGTCTCCTCTGGAGACACTCCCTCGGCGGTCGGAACGGGGGACACACCCCAGTTCACGTCGTCCCCGTAGACCGCGATGGCCCACGGCCCGACGATCGCCATCGCGGATTCGCCATCGGCGAACGCGTCGCCGTTGTAGAGCTCCTTCTGGGACAGTCCTTGATCGTACATCTGTGACCAGAAGTCGGCGACCGCCATGCCGTCCTCGGTCGTGAACTGAGGTTTTGTGCCCTCGACGAGCTGCTTTCCCCCGCTTTCTGCGATGAACAACGGATAGAAGTCGAACCATGACTGGAAGAACTCAGACGTAGGCGCCGGCCAGATGGCGGCCGTGACGCCCCCCTTGTCGACAAGCTTTTGCGAGGTCTGGACGAACTCGTCGTGGGTGTTAAGAGGAGGATTCTCCGGATCGAGGCCCGCCTTCTTGAAGACATCTTTATTGTAGAAGATCATCACGGGGTTGAGCTTCCACGGCATCTGGTAGTAGCCGCCGTCGAGCGACTTGTACTGCTGCGCGACCTCTCCTGCGCGCTCCTCGATGTAGCTGTCGCCGTCCGAGAAGCCGCTGAGCGACACGAGACCGCCCTGCTGCTGGAAGCCGGGGACTGCCGCAGGTGCGGTGTTGAAGACGAGACAGGGAGTGTTACCGGCCGTGATCGCAGCGCCGATGACCTCTTCGGAGGTTTCTCCTGCGGGGATCTGCTCTCCGGTCACCTTCTCATTTGGATGACCCTTGTTCCAGTCCGCTACAACCTTCTTGCCCCACGCGATCTCCTCCGGATTGTCCGAATACCAGATGTCAATCGGGCCCTTGGCCGTTGAAGCCCCTTCGGTCGCGCCCTCCTCCCCCCCGCAGGCGGCGCCCACGAGGCAGAGGACAATTCCGAGTGCGAACAGGGTCTTGGTACCAGTGAACATGCTGCTTCCCCTCTCGTCTAATCTCCCCTTGAAAAGCTTCAAAGCGCTGATCTGCCGCGTTGGTGATACTCATCTGCCCGGAGTGCGCCGGTTCCCTAGAGTGTCACGTCATCTCTTCCCCCTCTGTTTCGGTGCTGCCGGCGCGGCGGTGGAACCACGCACAATGAGAACGGGCTCGTCGAGATCGAGCCTCGGTTGCGGTTGTCTCTCGATGAGCGCGATCAACGAACGCGCCCCCGTCTCACCCCAGTTGAAGATGTCGTGGCGTACTGTGGTCAGGGGCGGCGTGACATGGGCCGCGAGCGGGACGTCGTCATGACCAATTACCGACAGGTCCTCGGGGAGCCGTAACCCCGCTTGGAGTGCGACCGACGCGCCGGCGATCGCCATGAGATCGTTCGCGTAGACGATCGCGGTTGGAGGCTCCGGCAGCGCCAACAGCGTCGAGGTCGCCTTGGCTCCTCCAAGACCGGTGAAGTCGCCCACGGCCATCGCCACGGGTGACAGCCCGGCGTGCCTCGTGGCCATTTGCCATGCCGCCCGCCGGTGCTCGCTGTGGACCAAGCCCCGTGTCCCGCTGACGTGGCCGATACGCCTGTGACCAAGCTCGATGAGATGCTCGACCGCCTGCCTTATGCCCGAGCGGTCGCTCACCTCCGTCCACGGGAACGGGCACGAACCGATCGGGCGGCCGATCCCCAGAGCGGGAAGGCCAAGCTCCGTGAGAAGGTCGAAGCGCGTGTCGCCCACGCGCATGTCAGTGAGGAACACGCCGTCGACGCGCCCTTCCTGTGCGAGCCGGCGGTAGCTGTCCTTCTCTGCCCGCTCGTCGTCGCCGACGACCTGTAAGACGAGGGAGTAGCCGAGGACCGCAAGGGCGGTCTCGACCCCGGCGAGGAAGGTCGGAAAGAACGGATCCGCGGCTATCAGTTCGGGCGACCGGGCCATGACGAGACCGAGGGCGTGGGATCGAGAGCGCGACAACGCACGAGCCCTGGCGCTGGGAGTCCAACCGATGGCACGAGCCACCTCAAGGATGCGCCGGCGCGTGTCTTCACCCACCCCTGGACGCCCGTTCAGGGCAAAGGAAACGGCCGCCTCGGACACCCCTGCGGTTCTGGCGACATCCGTGATGGTGGGACGACGCTGCGGCGTTAGGGCCCTCCCCGCTCGCTCGATTCTTTTTGCGTCATCCTTACATAAACCGCTTAAGTTCGCGGGGGCCGTCGACCGGTTTGCCTGGCGATCGACCGCGAAGCCCACGGAACCTCGCGGGCGGCTCCCGACCACCCCTTCGTCGGCGCGCAGTTCTGTCTCCCCGCGGACCTCCTCGCCCTCGCGGTCGGGGTGGTGCCGAGAAGGACCTTGCCCAACGGACCCCGTCCCAAGAGCTCGAAGGTACGAGACTCCGAGCCCTGATTGAGGATCACCAGGAGTCGCCTTCCCTAGTGCTCGCGGGCGTAGGCGAGCAGGTCGCCTCCGGCGATAACGGGTCTATACGAGCCCACCGACAGGGCAGACTCCCGGCGTCTGAGTGCGATCAAACTCCGGTACAGCGTGAGCATGGAGTCGCAGTCGCCCGCCTGCGCAGCGACATTGACCGTTTCGTGATTCTTCCGCGAGATTCCTTTTCTTGGCCATCTGTCTGTGCTTTCGGCCCCCGGCGGCCCGAATGATGATGCGGATTGTAGGGCTGACGCGCGGTTCTTGTGGGTGCCGTTTTGCAGCTGCGGGCGTGTCATTGTTCGCAGCGATCCAGCACAGCTTCGAACGTTCCGCTCGACCGAGAGGCTCGACCGGGCCGTCCGCAATTGGAGCGAGAGCCCTGATGGGCCTGCTCTATTCGGTGACCCAGAGGAGCTGATCGAGACCCTCGATTGCTTCAGAGATCCGCAGCAGCGGAACAACCGGCCGCCCGATGCTCCCTCGCCGAGCTCTGCGTCCGGGGCGAAACCACCAGGTCCCGGTCAACCAGGAGCCGCCGATCAGCACCGGACCGAAAACCCAGTCGGGAGATCTCGATCTAATCAACGGGAGCGTCGCTCAGCGGGGCTGGTGTTGAAAAAGGTCGCCGTAACTCACGAACAGGGTGGGCGCCATAGCGAAAATTGCCGGTAGGGTCGCGCCGTGGTCGTCCTACTGGCGCTGGGCTCGGCTGTGGCCTTCGGGCTCTCCGACTTCATCGGCGGGATCCTGGCCCGGCGTGAAAGGGTATTCGCCGTAGCAGTGGTGGGCCAGACGGCCTCGACGGCAGGCACCGGCGTTGCCGCTCTGCTGTTCTTTACCGGTGAGCCGGCCACTCCGGACTGGGTCTGGGGCGCCGTTGCCGGTGTCGGCAGCGGCCTCGGCGCAGTCTTCCTCTACCGCGGGCTGGCGTCGGGTCGGATGAGCGTGGTCGCCCCTCTGTCGGGGGTGGCGGCCGCCCTGCTGCCGGCGATGGTCGGTGTCATCT
>JBPCPZ010000161.1:0-4524 GCA_050998655.1 Actinomycetota bacterium | reverse complement strand
ATCTCAAGCTCAACGACCAGGCCCAGCGCACGGTTCTGTGCAAGGACCCGTTCCGCTCCCAGGACGAGCGGGTGCAGAAGCTCATAGCCTCGTTGTAGTGGCCCTCGGGTGAGCTGAGGTGGCCACGTTTGTCGAGGCGGAGGTGGCGGAGGTCGTCGAGGAGAGCGTTGGCCTCGTGCGGGTGCGGGCCGTGGGGGAGGGCGACCGTGAGTTCGAAGCGGTGGGCTTCCCCTCCATGCTCGGCCCCCTGCAGCTCGGCGACCGCATAGTGGTAAACACCACGGGCATAGACCTAGAGCTCGGCACCGGCGGGGTCGGCTTCGTGCTGTGGAACCTCGATGGAGCGGGGCCGCAAGACAGGGGGCCGGGCCATATCGTCAAGCTTCGCTACACACCCTGGCAGCTGAACGTGGTGGCGGCAGAGGCACCCGAGAGCCCCCATCACGAGGCTCTGTCCGGGGCCTCGGAGCTCGGCGGGATGCCGGTCGTCGCCTGCGGCCTGCACTCCCAGATCGCGGGGGTCGCGGCCGGGATCAAGGCGGTGGTGCCCGAAGCCCGCGTCGGCTATCTCATGACCGACGGAGGGGCGCTCCCGCTCGCCTGGAGCCGGCTCGTCTCGGCGCTGCGCGCCGCCGGTCTCCTGGACTCGACCTGCACCTCCGGGCACGCCTTCGGCGGCGACCTCGAGGCGGTCAACATCTTCTCGGGCATCGCCGCGCTGCGCCACGCGGCCGCGGCGGACGTCGCTGTCGTGAGCCTGGGACCGGGGGTGGTGGGGACGGCCACGACGCTGGGGTACTCGGGGATCGAGCAGGGCCAGGTACTCGACGCAGCCTTCGCGCTGCAGGGGCGGGGTTACGCCTGCCTGCGCATCAGCTTCTCCGACGCGCGCCCACGCCATCGCGGCGTGAGCCACCACACCCTTACCGCCTTGCGCGTCGCCGCCCGTGAGCGGGCCACCGCGGTACTGCCGGCATTGCCGTCTGAGGAGATGGATCTGATCCGGCACCAGCTCGCAACCTTCGGCGAGCGTCACAATCTGATCGAGGAGGATGGTCGGCCCGGCCTCGAACTTCTGCTCAGCAGCGGTCTCGAAGTCACCACGATGGGCAGGAGCATGAGAGAAGCGCCGGAGGCATTTTTGGCTGCGGCGGCGGCAGGCCGCGCGGCCGCCCGTGCCCTCGGCTCCACGCCCCCAGCGTTGTCGACCGCCCCCGCTCGAGGAGGCTGACGTGCGACGGTCTACCCTCAACCACCTTATTCGGTGGCCGATGTGCGACTGTCTCCCCTGAGCCACCGCGCCTGCCCCTGAGCTTGCGGCGCTAACCTCAGCCTATGCACCGTATAGAACGCCTCATCAATCTCATCGCGGCCCTGCTCGACTCGCCGCGGCCGATGTCCGCCGAGGAAATCCGCCGCCGGATCGCAGGTTATGACCAGGCGACGGACGAAGCCTTCAGAAGGGCGTTCGAGCGGGACAAGGAGTCCTTGCGAGCGATGGGGGTTCCGATCGAGATGAGGAGCAGCGATGCGTTCTCCGAGCAGATGGACGCCTACACGATCCCCCGGCACCGCTACTACCTTCCGCAGCTCGATCTCGAGGACGACGAGGTGGCCGCCTTGCGGATCGCTTCCGAGATCCTTCTGGGGCCGGGTGAGCGGGCCGGGGCGGCGCTGCTGAAGCTGTCTCTCGACTCCCCGCCGTCACAGGCCGGCACGCGGCTCGTGTGGGGTGCCGACCTCGCCGCCGAGCAGCCGCTGTTGGCCGTGCTCTACGAAGCGGTGACCCAGGGTCGGGTGGTGAGCTTCGACTACACCACCGCCACCGGCGCCGGGGCGCGCCGTATCCTCGAGCCCTACCGGCTCCTGCACCGGAACGGGCACTGGTACGTGGTGGGGCGTGACAGGCAGCGGGACGCAATCCGAGCCTTTCGCATCTCTCGTATGAAGCCCAAGGTCGCGCTCTCGGAGGACGGCTTCGAAGTTCCCGAAGATTTCGACGCCGCGGCCCACCTCGGAGAGGCGTGGGAAATGGGCGAGGACACCCAACCCGCGGTGGTCCGCTTCGACGCCGGCATGCGCTGGTGGGCGGAGCAGAATTTGGCCTCGAGCCCGCTGAGAGAATCCGGCGACGGCGCCCTCGAGGTCGAGATGCCGGTGGGCAACCCCGACGCTCTGATCTCCTGGGTGATCGGTTTCGGAGGCGCCGTCGAGGTCGTGGCACCGGAGGCGGTGCGGGTTCGCCTGCTCGACCACCTGACTCCCTTTCTCGAGGACCTCCGCTCGTGAGCTCCGCCGCTCCCAGCGCGCTGGACAAGCGCCTGACGCGCATCCTGCTGTTGGTTCCCTACCTGTTGAAGAACCCGGGGACGACCACGGGCGAGCTCGCCGCGCGCTTCGGGGTCTTGGAGGAAGTCGTATCGGAGGACCTCCAACTGGTCTACGTGTGCGGGCTGCCCGGCTACGGGCCCGGCGACCTGATCGATGTGAGCTTCACCGGGGACCAGGTCTTCGTAGACACCGCCGACTACTTCGGAGCGCCCCTGCGCCTGACTGCGGCGGAGGCGCTCGCCCTTTATGCGGGGGGACAAGCGGTTCTGGAGCTCCCCGGTATGGAGGAGGCGGGGGCGCTCCGGCGGGCGCTCGCCAAGCTGGGCACGGCTCTCGGTGCAGGGCGGGCGGAGTCTTCCGTCGAGGTCCACCTCGCGGGCGGGCCGGCTCGCCACATGGAGGTCCTGGGACGGGCGCTGAGAGAGTCCCGGCGGGTACGCATGGAGTACTTTTCCGCCTCCCGTGCGGCACTGACCGAGCGCACGGTCGACCCCTGGGGCCTCGTGGCCACACTGGGCCGCTGGTATCTCGTCGCCTTTGACCACCACTCCTCGGAAGAGCGGATGTTCAGGGTCGACCGCATCAAGGGGGTTGAGTTGCTCGACGAGGAGGCGGAGGTCCCTGCAGACTTCGACCCCTCCTCCTATCGCGAGGTCTTTCGTGCGCGGCCCGAGCAGGAGGTGCTCAGCTTCGAGATATCCGCCGAGACGAGCAGCTGGTTCATCGACTCCTACCCGTGCCGGAGCGTGACCGAGCTCGACGACGGCTGGTTCAGGGTCGAGCTGGTCGCGGGCGGGAGAGCGGGGGCCGCGGCACTGCTACTGCGCCTCGGCCCCCACGTGCGTGCGGTCGAGCCGGACGAGCTGCGCCAAGAGGCGCGCACGCTGGCGGCCGCGATCGCCGCTTGCCACCGGGCCTGACCCCGTTCGCCGCCCAGCCTCTGGCCTCCCCTGGGGGTGGCAAACGCGGACTGTGGACACCAGCCCACAGAAAACCGTGAGTAAACGCGGACCGTGGACATTTCCCACCCACGGGCCGCTGCCCGGGCCGGTGGGGATCCGGACCGGAAGACTGCGGCTCCCGCGTCAGGCGCCCTTGGCCGCCTTCAGGCGCACGACGTTGCGGCCCGACTGCGAGTGGGGCAGCGAGAACGAGAACGTCGACCCCTTGCCCCAACTCGAATCCGCCCAGATCCGCCCCTGATGCAGCTTGACGAGCTGCGAGCACAGATAGAGACCGACACCAATGCCCCCATGCTCACGCGTAGAGGAGCTGTCGATCTGCCGGAATCGCTCGAAGATGTGAGGCATGTTGGTCGAGAGGATGCCCTCGCCTCGGTCGACCACTTCGACCACGAGCTCATCTTTGTTCTCGAGCTCGCGCGCCCGCACGATCACCGACTCGGGCTCCGACGAGTACTCGAGCGCGTTCGTGAGGAGGTGCCGGAGCACCAAGGCGACCTTGGTGCGGTCGAGGGGCCAGTGAAGCTTGCGAGGCACGTCGAGCTCGATCTCACGACCGGGGAAGCGTTCCAATGCCTCCTCTGCGACCTCGCCCAATAGCTCCGCCACTCTCGTCTCCTCGGGCTTGAGAATGGCCTCCCTGGTCTCGACCCCGGAGATGTAGAGGAGGTCCTCGATGAGCCGCCCGAGCTGCCCTGCCTTTGCTTCGATCGTGGAGAGCGCCTCCTTCGTGTCCTCCGGCGAGGCCTTCTCGCCACGCGCCAGAAGCGTGCGGGCGAAGCCGCTGACGATGGTCAGCGGAGTGCGGAGCTCGTGTCCGATCATGGCGACGAAATCGCGTTGGGTCTGGGCGATCTCGCGCTCCACCGTGATGTCGTCCATGATCAGGACTCGGCCGGTGGGCTCGCCGGGCAGGCGGACGTCGGTGCTGCGCACCTTGTAGGTGCGAGGGGGGTTGCCGGCGACGACCTCAGCCTGTTGCTCGCCCGCAGCCAGAAGCATTGACTCGACCTGAGGGTGAGCGAGGGAGCCGTCCACCGGGGCACCTGCGGAGAAAGAGGCGGAGACTCCGAACAGCGTCTCGGCGGCGGGGTGCAGCGCCACGATCCGGTTGTCCGATCCGGCCAGGACGATGGGGTTTGGCACGCCGCAGATGATCGCTTCCAGCTCCGACTCCTTGCGCTGCAGGACCGCGTGGAGCTGCGCCGCGCTGAGCGCGGTGGCGCTCTGC
>JBPCPZ010000159.1:0-10274 GCA_050998655.1 Actinomycetota bacterium | reverse complement strand
AAGACCTTGCTCCTGAAGCGCGCCTTCTTGAACGCCTGTGACGGCCTCGCCATCGAGATCACACTATCTGAAGTCTTCATCCGCAACGTCCATCGGCAGAAATCACTATTCCTTTGAGTAGAAGGTGAGTGTAGACTCGGTTCACCGATCAGGACCGGCCGACGCGCGGTGCGACGCCGGTCCGCTCGACGAGGAGATCATCAGTGGCGACCCGAACTGCCCAACTTACAGGGAGGCTTCCATCCCTAGTACGCAATGATTGGCAGTGGGTCGCGTTTGCAACATTGCTTGCCCTGGTGACGGGAATCGCCTCCGCCATGCTTCCCTTAGCGGCGTTTGCAATCGTGCTCCTGTTGTTGCTCGTGGGAGCCGCCTCTCTGAGCCTTGTAAACGTCGAGCGCGGCGCCACTCTGCTACTGGTAGGCGGCGCCACCCTGCTCGGGAAGGGATGGGCGAACCTGGGAATTCCAGGGGCGGTGCCGCTGCCCATCACCGAGCTGCTGTTCATTCCTCTCGCCGGGATCGCCCTGCTGGTTCGGCGCACGCGCCTCGAGCCGAGGGTGCTCGTCCCGCTGGTGCTGTTCGCGCTTCTAGTGGCAATCCGAGTCGTCTTCGACTACCCCGTGTGGGGCATCTATGCGATCCGCGACACCACCGCCGCAATCGAAGCATTCATCCTGCTGGTGGGCTACCGTGCCATCACTCGGGACGGGATCGACTACTGGATAAGCAGATGCCGCTACCTGGCGGTGGCGGTGCTCATCTACGGCACCATCTATCCTTTCCTCGACCACATAAAGGGCCCCAGCATCGGCCTGCAACGTCAGGCATCCTTGTTCGACCCCACCGGCGTCAAGTTCTCGGTGATCGCGTTCGGCATCTACTTCCTCGCCTTCGGCAAGGGCTGGGTTCGCCTCGGCTCCCTCGGGCTCGTCACCGGACTGCTGGGTCTCTATCAGGCGAGGACGCTGTACATCATGCTTCCGCTGGCGGTCCTCGCATTGGGATGGGCGCGCCACAACTTTGGGCGCATCCTCATGCAAATAGTGCCTGCCGTAGCGATCGCCTTCCTCCTCATCTCGACGCTGGCATCGGCGGCGATAGTGGGAACGGAGGGGCCCGTCAGTACATCCTTCATATCCTCGCACCTCAAGACACTCGTCGGGGAGGAAGGGCCCAACTCCAAGACCATCACCGCCCGCCAGGACTTCTTCAGTCAGACCATCAATTTCGTGTTCCAGTCGCCGGGGACCGCCATCGTGGGCGTGGGACTGGGTCCCGACCTGACCTTCGGGCAATGGGTTGGTGATGAAGGCCAGCTCGTCAGAAATCCTCACAACAGCTATCTGGAGACCTTTGCCCGTACCGGCTTCTTGGGCTTCGGCCTGTGGATGATGCTGTTGCTATCCTGTGTCATTCCGATTGCGCAACGCGCCCGCAGCGGGTCCGGGCCCGTCGAACGTTTCTGCGGCTGGACTTTTGCAGGCTCGCTGGTGTACCTGGGAGTCGCCGGGGCTCAGCCGATCCTGGCCTTCCCCTACGGCACCGTTCCGCTGTTCTTCCTATTGGGAATGGGCCTCGCAGCCAGCAGGCTGCCACGCCAGACCGCGACGCTGCCGGAAGGCACGCTCTTGTTCAAACCTCGCGAAGAGCTCGTTGCTGCAAGGGAGTTGCCGTGACCCTCGCGGCCTTTGGTGCACCCCATAGGCGGGGTGCGGAGCACAGCACCATGGAACCAAGGGGGTTCACGTGTCGCAGGTGATCGACGACGACGCCGCCGCGCCTCCTGAGAGCCTTTCCAAGAGACAGGCCGGCGACGCTCGCGCAGTAGCCAAAGGCGGCGCCATCCAGATTGGCGGGCAGATCGCCAACCGTGCGCTGACATTCCTGTTTCTCGCGGTGGCGGTACGAACGCTCGGCACGGACGGTTTCGGTCTCTACAAGCAAGTCTTTCAGGTATTGACGATTGGCACCATGCTGGCGAGCGGAGGCTTCCCTTGGGCCGCCGTAAGATTCATTACGCAAGCCAGGACGCGCGGCGACCACTCCGGATCGCGCGGTGCAGGGCGGGTCACATTGGTGTCGACCGCCGTCATCTCGGCCGTCTTCTTCGCACTGGTTGTCGCTTTTCCCAGTCAGTTTGCCGGACCCTTCGCCGACTCGGTTTCCGACCGTTCCGAGTTTGCGCTGCTTTTGCAGATCGGCGCCGCCTACATTCCCTTCTACGCCGTGATGCAAGTCCTGCGCTCCTGCACACAGGCGTACAAGACAATGGTCCCGGCCGTCATGGTCGGCAACATCATCCAGCCGATCAGCCGTTTGGGTCTGGGCATCATCGCGCTGCTGTTGGGGTGGGCCCTTACCGGAGCCATGACGACACTGGTCATTTCCGGGGCCATGGGCATGATCGCCGGGCTTTGGTACTACCGGCGTATGCTCACCGCCGACGAACTCGCCGCCAAGCCGCGCGCGAACGTCAAAGAGATCCTCAAGTTCACCCTGCCTCAGGCCGGCGTCACGTTCTTCGGAACCGGCTCACTGGGACTAGGCGTCCTGATCCTGGGAGCTTACGGCAGCGACGCACAGGTGGGACTATTCGCCATCGCCACCGCGTTGCAAACGGCCGGCAACATCTTCGCCACCGGCATCGTGGCGATCTTCTCTCCGCTCGTGGTCGAGCTCTACGAGAGAACCGAGACGGCGAGGCTGGAAGCCCTCTATCAGACCATCAACCGCTGGATGGCCACATTCTCGCTTCCCATCTTCGGCGCCCTGATGCTCGAACCCGACCTCTTCACCAGGATCCTCGGAGGTAACGAAGCAGCGGGGGCCGCGATTCTCATCCCCATCCTTGCGATCGGCAACATAGTGAGGGTGGGGACCGGGCCTGCCAGCACGCTCCTGTCCATGTCGGGGCGGCCACTGCTCAACTTCTTCAACTCCTTCTTCGCAGTGGTTGCCTATGTCGGACTGGGGATCTGGCTGGTGCCCACCTACGGCGCCTTGGGGATGGCGATCGTCGACTCGGGAGTGACTCTCTTGGTAAATGCTGCGAGGGCGCTTGAGGTTCGCATTTTGTTAGGCCTCCGGCCGTTCGGAAAGACCTTCCTTAAGCCCATCGTGGCCATCAGCGCGGCCGCAGTCGTCGCCCTGACGCTGCGTTTGTTTGTTGCCGAAGCAGTGGTCTTCGAGCTTGCCGGCTTGGTCGTCTTCATGGTCGTCTACCTCGCGGCCCTGAAGATGCTCGGAATAGATCCTGAGGAACGGCATGTCTATGACGCCTTCAAGGACCGCATGCTCAAGCGTCTGGGGCGCAAGAAGGCCTCGAGGTGACCTCACCGAAAGAGGTGAAGGTTCTCTACATCATCGGCTGGGGCCGCAGCGGAAGCACGATTATGGCCAACCTCCTCAATGAGATCGATGGTTTCTTCCACGCCGGCGAGCTCATCTATCTGTGGGAGCGAGGGTTGCTCGAGGGCCGCCGTTGTGGTTGCGGGAGGGTAATTCGCGAATGCGAGCTGTGGTCCGATGTATTGCGCCGCTCCTTCGGAGACAACTTCGCCTCCACTGTGGACGCCGAGCACATGGTGCAGGCTCAGAGAGACGAGGTGCGCGTTCGGCACACATGGCAGTTGCTCAAACGACCTGCGGATCAGCTGCCGCAGGACGGCGCTCTCAGGCGCTATTCGGAGGCAATGCTCAGCCTTTACCAGCAGATCGCAACGGTCACCGGCGCTCGCGTTGTAGTCGACTCCTCCAAACGACCCTCTGACGCCGCCTTTCTCCGGCTGCTGCCCGGTGTCACCCCCTACTACGTGCACCTCGTAAGAGACCCCCGAGCGGTCGCCTACTTGTGGGCGAGAAAGAAGGCCCAGCTCGACCGCAATCGCCCCGCCCTGCTGTCGCCTCACAGTGTGCTCGATTCCACGACGAGTTGGCTGAGTTGGAACCTCGCTGCCGAGTCGCTTCGCAAGCGCGCGGGGGCCGAGCACTTCAGCCTGGTGCGCTACGAGGACTTCGTGTCGGGGCCACATGCAGTGCTCGAGCAGATCCTCGATCTCGTCGGCGAGTCAGGGGCCAGCCTGCCGCTGTCCGAGGACAAGGCCGCCGAGATGTCCACCAACCACACTGTGTCGGGAAATCCCGACCGTTTCTCTACCGGCAAAATCAAGCTGCGCGAGGACCGCGAGTGGCGCACCAAACAGGCCACCTCGGACCGCCTTCTGACCACGTTGGTGGCGCTCCCGTTGCTGCATCGCTACGACTACGCGCTGCGCGGCTGAGCCAGGCTCCCAAAGCTTCCCTCGTTTCGGCGCGCCGTAGAAGGTTCCTCACGATTTCGCGCCGACAACGGCTGCGCTTAGTAAACTCGCGTCACGATGAAGCTCAACCGGCGTCGGCGGGCCACAGAAGTGAACTCAGCACTCAATTCACAACCCGATAAGTAGCTCTCGTATATCTGTTTCATAAAGTCGGCTCTGTGGATGCCGAAACAGAGGGTGACAAGAAAATGGCCCGGCTACGACAGAAGCGGAGGGCCAAGAGCCAAGGCCTCATACGACGAGGTTTTGCTACCGTCGAATCGGAGGAACAGCTATGTCGACGCGAACAATCATGCGCGCTCTGTGCTTGCTCACAGCGGTCAGCATTATAGGTACGCTATCCTCAAGCAGAATCGATCCTCAGCCTGCGGCCACCGCCGCCCTCTATCGCGTCGACGCCGGAGGCACCGGCGTGGTCAGCGCACAACTATGGGAGGGTGACACCGAAACAACTCCGTCGGCGTTCCTGGCAAGTGAGAGCAGAGTCGTCTCCACGAGTCCGGCAGTTGACATGACGCATGCCTCGGTGCCCGCCGGCACACCTCAGAGCATCTTCCAGTCTGAGCGTTACGGTCGCTCGGCCGCCGGTCACACCGATCTGCGCTGGAAGTTCCCGGTTCCCGAAGGCAACTACCAGGTCCGGCTCTACTTCGCCGAGACCTTCCCGAAAGCGCAGGCGGTAGGCGCGCGCGTCTTCGACGTGCTCGTGGAGAACCGTCTCGTGAGCGACAACCTCGATGTCTTCAAGCAGGTGGGAGGCTACAAGGCGCTCGTGAAGAGCTACTTGGTTAAATCCGATTCCGCCCTCAACGTCGACCTCAAGCTGGGCACCGGCGCACCCGAGGTCAAGGGTATCGAGGTGCGACCGGCACCAGCTGGCAGCACCCCTGCCCCTCCGGCTCCGAACCCGTCGCCGGCGCCCGATCCTCAGCCTGTCCCGGATCCTCAGCCCGTTCCGGATCCTCAGCCTGTTCCCGATCCTCCGCCCTCGCCCAAGCCCGATCCCCAACCCGTTCCCGATCCTCAGCCCTCGCCTTCACCGGCGCCCGACCCTCAGCCCATCCCCGACCCCCCACCCTCCAACGACGGCGGTGCGTGCAAGGGCAAGTTCGTCAACTCGGTCACCGATCTGATGGCCGTGAACGGCGCCTCCAACACGACCTTCTGCATCGCAGCGGGCAACTACGAGATCGGCGGGAAAACGCTGACCCCTGGCGCAAACGTCTCGCTCATCGGCGCACCCGTTACCATGCGTCCCGACGGTTACGGAACCAACTTTGTGGTCGATGCCCCCACCAAGATCCACGGCACCGCCCCCGCCATCATCGACCTGTTCGACAAGTACTCGATCACGATCAAGAACCTCGACTTGTCGGGTGCTTCGGGTAACTGCAGCGACGGCATGCTCGGCACGATCGTGACAAATGGCGTCGACATGAAGATCAGCTACTCGAGGCTGCACCACGGCTTCAACCAGGGCATCGGTCACTCTTCGGGTGGCACTTTCGACCACGTCGAGATCGACCACAACGGCTCGGCCTGTCTCGGCGGCCACAACACCGGTGGCATCAAGACCGGCAGCTCCAGTGGCTACACGATCACGAACAGCTTCGTACACGACAACCTCGGCCCCGGCATCTGGTGCGACGCAAGCTGCGACAACTTCAACGTGCTCGGCAACGTCTCCGCCCGCAACTCAGGCCAGGGCGTGCGCTTCGAGCACGGCGCCCATGTCTCGGCATGCTCCAGCTGTGAGGCCGTGATCACAAACAACGTCCTGATGGACAACGGCAACTGCACTTGTGACCACGACCTCACGAACGCAGGAGTGGGCATCAACTCGGCCGAGAACGCCGAGATCGCCTTCAACACCTTCGGCGGGAACTTCAACAACAACGGCGTCTACATCCAGAACGGCCGCCACCCGGTCGCCAACATCTCGATCCACGACAACACGATGGGCGGCGACGTGATCAAGGGGGCCGACAAGGCCAGCTCGATCACGGTGATCAATAACCGCTAACACACTCGGAAACGCAGGAGGGTCCCCGGCCGGGGGGCCCCTCTTCGCGTACACAGACCTTGCCGACGTACGCAAACGGGCTCAGAGCGCTCTCGAGTACCGAATCCGTACTCACACGCGCATCGGGCGCGATCCACTACCCGGATCGAGCTGTACGAGTCAGCGCTCGCAGTTTGCGATGATGTCTTCGGGGTCGGCTCTGCACTCGTCGACACCAAGGTTGCCGCCGTCGAAGATGTCTCCGCCTACACCGTCTTTGAGGCCGAGGAAGTCGGAACCCCTCCCTCCGTACATCTCATCCGTCCCGGGTCCGTCAGACAAGAAATCGTCGCCTCGCCAGCCACGCAGAATGTCGTCACCTGCTCCGCCACCGAGGCTGTTGGGTCCTCCGTCTCCGAGGAGGACATCGTCGAAGGATGTGCCTTCCAGGGACTCGAAGTTCGAGAATGTGTCTTTCCCTTCGCCATCGACGGTTCCCGTCACGAAGTTCGCCCTGATCGCTGCCTGTGCTCCTGGGAATGAACCGTCGCCGAAAACGTAAACCTCTCCGTATCTGACGGAGTCACTTCCGCGGCCACCGTCCATGTTGTCGTCCCCCAAACCGCCTTGGAGGTCGTCAGTGCCCCTGTTACCAAAGAGGTTGTCGTTGCCCTCGGCGCCGACCAGCAGGTCCCAGCCTCGGTAAGCGTGAATTGTGTCACTACCACCGCCGCCAAGAAGTACTTCTCGGTATTCGACATTGGCATTAGAGCCATGAATGACGTCGTCGCCCCCACGCCCGTCGATGTATACGCCGTTGTCGTGTCGTTCGGCGTCGGCGCGCAGGATGTCGTCGTAGTCACTTCCTATGATCTCTCGGAAGCCGCTCAAGGTATCGGTGCCTTCCCCTGTAGCGATCCCTTGAGAGAGGTCAACACTCACTGGACCGGAGGCACGCTCGTACGATACTTTGTCACCTCCGGCTACCCCTGCGTAGTAGTTGCTGAGAGTCGTGAGATAGTCGTCCCCCGGGCCGCCCTCGATAGTGTCCTGGTTGTCTCCGCCGTCGATCTTGTCGTCGCCTTCGCCCCCATAGACTTTGTCGGGGCCGTTGAGCGAGCAGATGAGGTCGTCCCCACCACGACCGTCGATCACATAACCGCCATGAATGACGTCGGGGCCCGAGGTCCCAACTACGGTCTCCCGAAAGCCGGCCTCAATAGTGACTTGCTCGCCGAAGCAGTAGTTGATCTCCTCTTCGGCCCCCGCGGGCAGCGCTATGCCCATCAGGGCAGTAATAGACAAGACGACGATCAGCTTTCTCATCAAGGGACCTCTCTCGCGAAATAGTTACTCTCACGTTAGAGCTTCACTGCGACAACAGCCATACGCAAAACCTGCGCTTGAGCTAATCAAATCGCTGCCCGCATAAGCTGACTCCTCTACGGCTTCCTTCCTTGGATCACTCCCCCTAGACCCCTAGCTACCAAGCCCTTACGGGCCCCGCGAGGTCGCCGAAGGGCCAAACCTCCACGTCCCCGGCCTGCCGCGAGCACATAGTGGCGATGGGTCTTCAGGTGATGGTGCCAACTACAGAGGAGGTCGGCACTCTCGAGCAGCGCCTTCTCTGCAGCGGGATCGGAGCCTGCCGCTGAGGTGATCTCCTGTGCCTGTGCCTGTGCCTGTGCCTGGGTGAGCTAGCCCGCCCGAAAGGCCTCGTCGGTCGAGGACACTCTGCCATCCGCAATCCCACTTGCCGCGCCTACCCACCCCAAGCCCCCTTGTGAAGAAACGCGGCATAGACGAGAATCGTTATCGACGATGATTGCAAGGAGCTGGGCGCAGTTGATCCTGAGTGGGACTCCAAAAGCGCGTTTGGGCACCCGCGAGCCGGGAATACGGCGTATACAGGGCTGTATAGGGTGCCCGCACCCGGCCTTGGCCGCCGAGCCAAGCCGGGCGAGCCAATGACGAATGAGGGGTAGCGGCATGGGCGTTTTCGACCCGCGAGTCAAGCGACGGCTAACACGTCGGACCCGGGGTGGGGGATCGTCGGGGAGAGGCTTGCTGATTATTGGGACGGTGGCAACGCTGATCACGATCACGGTCGCCCCGGCGCAAGCCGCCACCGTGGTCGCCCTGTGGCACATGGATGAAGCCGAGGCAGGAACGGAGACCATGCAGGATTGCGCACGGGCCGACGGCCCCAATAAAGGAACGACCAGCAACGTCAGGGCAGGCGATGCAGGCGACCCGTCCGTTTCCGACACCGACTGTCGTGCACACCCCGACCAGACGCCGGACGAAAACAACGGCTATTTCTTCGACGGGACTGCCCCCGAATCGGTGGTGACGGTTCCCGATGCTGCCAGCCTCAACCCGGGGTCGGCGGACATCAGCTTCACCGCACACGTCAACTTCGTCACGGCTCCCGTCGCCACCAGCGACTACGGGGTCATGCGGAAGGGCCCCGGAAGTACCCAACACTACAAGATGGAGCTGAAGCCGAACGCAACCAAGACGAGAACCAGGGCGAGGTGCTCTTTCAGCGGTTCTAGCGGGAGGACTACCATTACCAAGGGGCCCGACCTTATCAACGGGTGGCACACCGTCACCTGTTTCAAGAACAACAATCAAATTGGGCTGACGGTAGATGGCAATACGTTTACCAAGTCCATCACCATCGGGTCGATCACCAACTCGAACCCGGTGACTATCGGCCGCAACGAGGACGGTGACGACCAGTACTACGGCAACATGGACGAGTTGAGCATCACAGTCGGATAGGCCCAACTCGGGAGGTTCATGCCCTCTGAGAAGCGGAGCATCGTTCGAGGCCCCGAGCACACGCAGCCGCTCGCCACATGGCCCCCAGACGCAAGCCCACGATGGCAAGGAGAAAGATGGCGCCGGAGAGCACTCACGTCGAGATCGAGCCGCGCGATTACAGCTACGTGTTCAGCCCCTATCGGCAGCCGATCGCTGAGGTCAATCCTGGCGACCAGGTCGTCATTCACTGCAACGACGCCTTCGAGAGCCGCATTCAGTCGGAGAACGACATCCCCAGCGAAGCATTGGCCACCGCCAAATTCCTCAACCCGCAGACCGGCCCCATCTACATCGCAGGCGCAGAGCCGGGCGATACCCTAGTGGTCCACATCAAGGAGATCGAGGCAACCCGCGATTTCGCCGTGAGCTGTCTCATCCCATACTTCGGCGGGCTCACCTCGACCATTTTCACGCGCACGCTTCAAGAACCTCTGCCCGAGAAGGTTTGGGTATGGCGGTTGAGCGACGGCAAGCTGAGCAATGACAGGCTCGGTGTAGAGATCCCCTGGCGTCCCTTCATGGGAACGCTGGCGGTGGCGCCGGACCAGGAAGCGATCACCGCGCTGGCTCCGGGTCCTTTCGGAGGCAACATGGACGTTCCCCACGTTAGACCTGGGAACACCGTCTATTTGCCCGTGTGGAACGAGGGCGGTCTTTTCTACACGGGAGATACTCATGCGAATCAGGGGGAGGGTGAGCTGTGTGGCGTGGGGCTCGAAATCACCTCCAAGGTGACCGTCGAATTCGAGGTGATCAAGGATCGAGCGATCGAGTGGCCCCGCATCGAGTCCCGAGACAGGATCATGACCGTGGGTAGTGCCCGCCCGATGGAGGACGCGGCCCGAATCGCGTACACGGAGCTCGTCCTGTGGCTCGAAGCCGACTACGGCTATGACCGATGGGACGCCTACCAGCTTCTGACTCAGATGGGAAGCCTGTACGTCGGTAACATGGTCGACACGACCTATTCGCTGGTGGCCGGTGTCGCCAAGGAGTATCTACAACACCTCCCGAAGGGTCGATGAATGTTTCGAGGGGATCCAATCAAGATGAGCAGGGCTAGCTGTTGTTTTCGCACACTACCGAGGCCCCGCAGCCCTCGAGCTCGTCACCGTTCAGTT
>JBPCPZ010000092.1:0-7804 GCA_050998655.1 Actinomycetota bacterium | reverse complement strand
CGGTCACATAGCGGCCCCAGCCACGGCTGGGGCCGCTGCCGGAGGCGAGGTCCCCCTCGACCTCGCCGGGCTCGTCAAGAGAGCGCAACCTCACGATGTCGGGAATGCGACGACCCGCGAGGTAGGTCGCCAGCTCGAGTGCGACCGGAAGCACGAAACCGTCGTTGTAGTCGGTGTGCTCGCCGATCAGGTTGGCGCGGCCGGGTGCCCGGCGGCAGACCTCGGTTGACGGGGCCGCGTCCTTGAGGCGGGCCGGAATGCGGTGCTCCATCGTGTTTTTCGTCCTCGTCTCTGACCTCGGACTGGGAGTTTAGAAGCTTCGCGTGCACCGCAGGGGTGGGGAGGTGGGCGCGGGTGCGAGGATTGTGGGATGAAACGCGTCGCCTTTGCGCTCCCGTCGCTTCTCCTGGTGGCGAGCGTCGCCTACCTAAGAACCGACGTGTGTTCGGATTGGCAGGAGCAGTACAAGCGCTTCCTCTACGCCGAGATGATGAAGAACTCACCTTTGATCTTCACAGAAAAGATGATCGAGGAGATCACCGGCGAGCGGCCTGCCGGCTGTGGGCGACCATCACTCAGCGATCTCAGCAATCAGGACTCGCGGCGCTATCGGCGTGAAGTCGTAGGCCCGAACGAGTTCGCAGAGGAACAACGCGCCGCGTCGCGTCAATCGAGTTCCTCCCCACGCGCAGAGTGAGGAGCACACCGCAGCCGGGCGTCCGAGGGCAGCGCGAGCGGATCTCACTCGACGGGACCTGGGACTTCTACCCCCAAGTGGGCCGTTCTTCCATCGAACCCGGCCAGGCCCGCTCGATCGAAGTCCCGGGGGCATGGCAGGCGCAGTTCGAAGACCTGAGATCGTTCTCGGGGAGGGCCACTTATCGGCGCTCGATCGCAATCCCCTCATCGTGGGCGGGCAGGACCGTCCGGCTCTGCTTCGGGGCGGTCGACTACCTCTGCGAGGTATTCGTGAACGAACGTCCCGCCGGCGCGCACGAGGGCGGCTATCTGCCCTTCTCGTTCGACGTCACCGCCTTGCTGCGTTGGGGCGAGGACAATCAGGTGACGGTGGTCGTGACGGACGTGGGGCCGGGCGACTCCGAACCAGCCTCCTTCGACGAGATCCCCCACGGAAAACAGAGCTGGTACGGGCCAGTGGGGGGCATCTGGCAGAGCGTGTTTCTGGAGACCACCACGGCGAAGACCTTCGTAGAAGAGGCTCGGATCCGTCCGGACCTCGCCTCGGGGGCGGTCTCGGTAGACGTGCAACTGAGTAGTCCCGCCGAGGCCTCGGACGTCCTCTTCTGCCATGCCACCTCCCCTGCGGGGACCCAGACCTGGTCGGGGTGGCCGGTCGAGCTCGCGCCCGCAAGCGCCACCGCGCAACTCGAGCTGCAAATTGGAGATATCGAGGCGTGGTCGCCTCGAACCCCTGCTCTTTACCGGCTCGACATTTCCTTGAGCCGCAACGGGCAGCTACTCGATCAATGGTCCGATCGCTTCGGCTTCCGCTCCATTTCCACTCGTGATGGAGCCTTGCTACTGAACGGAGAACCTCTCTACTTGTTGGGTGCCTTGGACCAGGACTATTACCTCGACACGATCTGTACACCGCCATCGACTCATCTCCTCCGACATCAGGTGCTGCGCGCGAAGGAGCTCGGCCTCAACTGCTTGCGCTGCCATATAAAGGTGCCCGACCCTCGTTACCTGCGCGCCGCCGACGAGCTCGGAATGCTGGTGTGGGCAGAGCTTCCCAATTGGAACCAGTTGACGGACGCGACCAGAAAGCGGGCGCGCGCCACTTTCGCGGGCATGGTGGCAAGGGACTTCAACCACCCCAGCATTGTCATCTGGACGATCGCCAACGAGAGCTGGGGGCTCGATCTCAGCGATGAGTCCCACCGGGGCTGGCTCGAGGACACCTTCACGTGGGCAAAGGAGCTCGATCCCACCCGCCTGGTCGTCGACAACTCGGCCTGTCCCCCGAACTTCCACGTGCGCTCGGATCTCAACGACTTCCACCTTTACCGCGCCTTCCCGGACCACGCCCGCTCTTGGCGCGCCTGGACTAAGGCGTGGGTCGCCGATCCCTCCGCCACCTACAGCCCCCACGGCGACGCCTACCGCAGTGGCGAGGAGCCGTTGATCCTGTCCGAGTTCGGCAACTGGGGGCTCCCCGATGTGTTCGAGCTGCGCGACGAGGGGGCCGATCCGTGGTGGTTTCAAACGGGAGCCGAGCGTGAGGACGGCGTGGCGCTTCCCGAGGGTGTGCTGGAGCGCTTCGAGAGCTGGGGGCTCGCCGACGTCTTTGGTTCATGGCAGGACTTCGTCGCGCACAGCCAAGAGCATCAGTTCGACGGCCTGCGAGAGTCGATCTGGGACCTTCGCTCCCACAGAGAGATCGCGGGCTATGTCATTACCGAGCTCACCGATGTTCACTGGGAGGCCAACGGGCTCCTCGACATGGCCCGTAACCCCAAGAGCTATCACCACCGCTTCTCTCAAGTGAACGCCGAGGACATCGTCATGCTGAGGCCCCAACACCGCCGCTACTGGGCAGGCGAAACGGCCGAGGTCGAGGTGCTGGTCTCGCACTACTCGACGCGCGACCTCAGCGACTTCTCGGTGATGTGGCGGCTTGCTGGGACCGAGCTTCGAGGAACCCTCTCGGGAGCGGTGGGACGAGGCGATGTAGCTGAAGCCGGGCGTTGCTCGTTCGAGGCGCCGGTAGTGACAAGGCCCGGCCCCCTAGCACTCGAGGCGGTGCTGCGAGACGGGCGCAGCCGGTCCGTAGGCCGAACCGAGCTCGAGCTGCTGCTGTTCCCGGCCCATCCACAGCCTCCGGCAGTGCCGGTGTGGAGCTCCGTGGGCGCACCAGCCCTTGCGGCGCGCGGGTGGCAGATCGCAGCCGAGCTCGGGGCCGCAGCCGTCGCAGTCGCAGAGCGCTGGGACTCACGGGTCGCCGCCTTCGTCTCCTCATGGGGCCGGGCAGTGATCCTTGTGCAGGACGAAGACGCGTTTCCGGAGGGATCGAGCTTGGCCATTCATGCGCGAGCAGGCAGCCGCTGGGAGGGGGACTGGGCCCAGGGCATGGGCTTCCTGCGCCCCGAGCTACACGAGGCGCTGGGTTCGGGGCCGCGTCAGTCCTCTCTGTTCGAAGCCGTGACCGCGGACCACGTTGTCACCGGCTACGGGCCGGCGGCTCGGTCAGACATTCTCGGCGGCTACTACCTGGGCTGGCTGCGCGACCTGGTCGCCACTGTGGGAGCCTTCCGGGAGGGCAGCGGACAGGGGATTGTGTGCGCTCTGCCCGTGCTCGACGGTTACGCGCGCGATCCGTTGGCCACCGCTCTGCTCGACCGGCTCATCGAGTTGGCTGCATCACCAAACCTCAACCCCTCCACGTCGCTCACCTGAGCCCCGAGCGGGCGACTCCTTCGACGACATAACGCTGCGCCAGAAGGAAAAGGATCAGCACGGGGACCGAAGCGATGATGCCGCCGGCCATGACAATCGGATAGTTGGTGTTGTACGCGTCTTGGAGAATGGCAAGCCCCGGCTGTAAGGTGAGATTGGGCTTGCTGAACAGCACGTAAACGGGCCACAGGAAGTCGTTCCAATTGGTCAGAAAGCTCAACACTGCGAGCGTGGCAAGCGCGGGCTTTGACAGAGGCAAGACAATACGCATGAAGATCTGAAAGCGATTGGCGCCGTCTACCAGCGCCGCCTCTTCGAGCTCGACCGGCAGCGAGGTGAAGAACTGGCGGAGGAAGAAGACCCCGAGAGCGCCCGCCGCTCCCGGAACGACTATCGCCCATAGCGTGTCGAGCCATCCTAAGCTGTCGACAATCAGGTAGTTCGGCATCAGAAAGGTGACCGGCGGGATGAACAGCGTCGCCACCAGAGTGGCAAAGATCAAGCGGCTACCGCGAAAGTGCATGCGGGCCAGGGCGTAGCCGGCAGGAGCAGCCACGATCAACACGAGGGCCGCATGCGCGGTAGCGGCCACGAGGCTGTTGACGAACCACCTGATGACCGGCTGCGAAGCGGCCGGATCGAGGATGTTCGAATAGCCCTCGGTCGAGATCTGCTCGGGAAACCACGACAACGGCCATTGCACTGCATCGCTGTTGGTTTTGAGCGACGTCGACAGCATCCACAGCAGGGGGGCGATATACAGCACCGACATCAGGATTAGCAAGGCATAGGAGACCACGACCTTGACTCTCTTACCCGACCGGAACTGTTCGCGCAGGAACGCCCGATCGGAGGCTTCAGCTCGAGACATTAGTCCACCCTCTTTCCGAGGAACTTGAAGATGACTATGGCGATCACGATGAGGAAGAGCGACAAGATGTAGCTCATCGCTGCGGCATCACCCATCTGGAACTGGCGCAGCCCGGTATCGGCGATGAACCAGATCGCCGAGCGCGTTTCGAACGACGGCGCACCCTGTGTGATCAGCAGTGACTGCCCGAACATGATCCCCGACGCAAGCACCGTGATCGTGAGCACGAAGACGATTACCGGGCGCAGGCCCGGAAGGGTGACGTGTCGAAACGATTGCCACGCGTTGGCGCCGTCGGTCTTGGCCGCGTCGTAATACTCACGCGAGATATCCTGCAGCCCTGCGAGATAGATAACGGTGTTGAATCCGAGCGTCCACCATACGGTGGGTCCCACCAACGACACCCATCCCCACGGCAGCGCAGTGGTCCACGGAATGTTGTCGGGCAGTCCGAGCTTGCCGAGGTAGAAGTTCAAGACTCCCACGTTGGGATCCAGCAGGAAGCGCCACAGCACGCCAATCACCGCAACACCGAGAACATAGGGGGCAAAGTAGACCGTGCGAAAGAGGGCGCGGCCGGGAAAACGCTGATTGAGAACCACGGCCACGCCTAAGGGGATGGTCACGAGCAGCGGAACACTCGTGACGGTAAAGGTGCCGGTGGCGCGCATAGACTCCCAGAAGTCTGGACCGTAACGGGAAACTGAGGAAAACAACTCCGCATAGTTCTCCAGTCCCACGAAGGGCTTCCCGGGCAACAGATAGTCCCACGAGTGCAGGCTGATCCACAGACCGTAGACGGCAGGCGCCGCAACGAAGAGACCGAACACGACGAGATAGGGGGCGAGGAACAGGTAGGGCGTGAACCGCCCACCGTGGCGCGAAGCCGCAGCCCGCTGCGATGACACGGCCATGCGGCCTAGCTCCCGTACTTCTCGGCGTTCTCCTCGAGCAGCTGATTTACCTGTTGCTCCGCTTTGGCGAGGGCATCCTCGGGCGAGCTCTTGAGCAACACCGCATCGCCGACGGCGCCTTCGAGGATGGGAACCGCATCCCCGATGCCCGGCACCGGAGGCTGGAAGTGGACGTCGGGAAGCTGCGACGCCACGATCGACTGGGGGCCTAGCTGCTTGAAGGCGCCGCTATCCTGCACGCTCTGGCGCGCAGGGACCTGGCCCGCCTTTGCCCAGTCGGCTGAGTGTTGGGAGATCCAGCTTATGAACACCTTGGCCGCCTCGAGCTTGTTGGGGTCCTGATCGGGCTTGTTCATTATCACGAAGTTGTGAGAGCCACCCCATGCCGCATCCTGTTGTCCGATGCGCGGGATGGGGGCCACACCCCAGTCGAGGTTCTCGGTGTCATCGTAGGGGTTGATGTTCCAAATACCGTTCCAAACGAAGGCGTTGCGCCCGTCCATGAAGGCGACGTTCTCGGCGTCCTGGGCGACGTTCTTGGGGCTATAACCGTCCTCGATGAGACTCACGAGCCACTGCAGCGCGGCCACACCTTCCTCCGAGTTGAAAGCCGCACTGGTCGCATCCGAGTTGTAGAGGTCGCCTCCGTTCTGCCAGGTCACCGTCATCCACATGAACCCGCCGGTGAAAAGGAAGGGTGAGATCCACATGCCCTGAATCTCCTGGCTCTTGAGTTGTTCGAGCGCGGCGGTCAGGTCGTCCTGGGTCTGTGGCGGCTTGTCGGGGTCGAGGCCGCCCTTCTCCATCGTCGCCTTGTTGTAGAAGAACGCAAGCGGATGCACATCCAGGGGGATGCCGTAGCGGGCGTCGTTGTAGATGCCGGCGTCCCACACCACCGGAGAGAAATCATCCTTGGTCAGATCGAGCGCGGTGGCGAGGTCGTCGAGAGGAACGATGACGTTGCGGGCCGCGTTGGTCGGGAGCTGGTCGATATGCATGATCCCGATGTCGGGACCTTTGCCGACCTGGACGGCGGCGGGTACCTTCTGATAGTAGGTCTCCCACTCGATCGAGTTCATCTTGATGGCGATGTTGTCGTTTTCCGCGGCGAAGTCGCCGATCAACTTCTGCATGTAGGGGCCGTCGCCACCGGTGAACCCATTCCAGAAGTCGAGCTCAACGTTGGGGCCATCGTAGGTGTCTCCCGCTCCGAAGTTACCGCCCTGGTTCTGGACCGAAGGATTGTTGGTCGCTCCTCCACCACCGCAAGCAGCCAACAGCGCGGTGGCCGATACCCCCGCTCCATAAGCAAGAAACTCTCGCCGGTCGTAACGCCTGGTGGGTCTCCTCTTGGTCACGATGCCCCCCCTTATGTCGGCCCTGCCCCGGCTCTGGTCCACCCCGGTTACCCGAAGTCTAACTGCGGCGGTGAAACGGGGCGACCTGTTAGTGAGCACAAGGAGGCCGCACCGGGGTCGCCAACCACGGTGCTTGCCCGCCCAAGGTGTGGAGTAGCATCCCAGGCTGGTCATGTGGGCGGAGGAGAACGGATGTTGACTTGGGGGCAACTCGAAGAACGCCGGCCTGGACTGGCTCATGCGGGGAAAGGATTGCTCTATCAGTGGGGGGTCGGACTCGCGTTCCTGTCGACAACGCGCCGGGACGGTGGCCCGAGAGTTCACCCGATGTGTCCGATCATCGTCGGCGGTCTGCTGGTCGGCCTAATCGTTCGAGGTCCGAAAATGTACGACTTGGTCCGTGACGGACGTTATGCGATGCACTCCTTCCCGGCAGAAGAGAATGAAGATGCCTTTTACATCACGGGGCGGGCAACAGAGTTGCACGAGCACGATTTCCGACGGCGAGTGGAAGGGCAGTTCATTTCCGAACGCAGCATGAGCGAGCATCCGCCCGGCATCCATGAGCAGCGATTGTTTCGATTCGACATCGAAGTCTGCCTTCACACGACCACAACCGGACACGGCGACCCCTTCCCCCAGCACACCGTTTACAGATGCACCGACGCAACCACGTCATGAGCAGCACCACGAGCTCTTCAGGCCCTACCGACTATGGGAGGATCGCCTCTCGTTACAATCTTGCTAGGCAAGCTCCCACCGAGTGGGGGAGGCTTGGCGGGCGGCCTGTCACCCTTTCTGAGACGGTCCGGCCTGCCGGTGCTCGACGTCGGCTGCGGCACCGGCAACTGGGCGGCGGCTCTTGCAGATTGGCTCTGCGTGCAAGTGGTCGGCGTCGAGCCATCGCGAGGCATGCTTTGGGAGGCGTTGGATAAACAGCGCCACCCGGCAATCGCTTATCGGCGGACGAGCCGAGAGCCTGCCTTTGCGCACTGGCTCCTGCGAGAGCGCATGGGTTTCAACGGTCGTGCACCACGTCTCCGACCTCGGGGGCTTCGCTCAGGAGCTTCATCGCGTGCTGATACCAGGGGACCGGGTTCTGATTCGCAACGCGTTCTCGGGGCGCACCGAGGGCATCCGGTGGCTTCGCTATTTCGAAACACGTGCGCCAGGTCGCGGAGGCCCGCTGGCCGACTGTGAAAGAGAGGAGCCCGGTCGTTCGGTGCAGACAGGACCCCGCT
>JBPCPZ010000059.1:0-9103 GCA_050998655.1 Actinomycetota bacterium | reverse complement strand
CGGTCCCGTCCCATTTCCTCCTTTGTCCCGGCCCATCGTCTGTTTGGTCCCGTCCCAGGGTCCGTTTGGGACCGGCCCAGTGGCTGTTTGGGACCGGCCCAGGGGCTGGTTGGGACCGGCCCAGGGGCTGGCTGGGACCGGCCCAGGGGCTGTTTGGGACCGGCCCAGGGGCTGGTTGGGACCGGCCCAGGGGCTGGCTGGGACCCGGGGACGGGGCGGACCGGAGGGCCCCAGAGGTCCTTCACCCTTAGGTGACTCCCTGTGGGACGATTGAGCAGAGCCCGGCCCACCGACAAGACGAGAGCGAGGCATGGCCTCAGAGACCCCCGAGCAGACGCTGGACCATGCCGAACAGACCTACTGCTACGGCCACCCGGACGTCCCCACGCGGCTCCGCTGCACCCGCTGCGACCGCCCCATCTGCGGCCGCTGTGCGATCCCCGCCTCCGTGGGTCAACACTGCCCCGAGTGCGTGGCCGAGGCCCGGCGCTCACAACGCAAGGTGCGCTCGGTGGGGGCCAAGACCTCTCCGGCGACGATGGCGATCATCGCGGTGTGTGTCTTCTTCTGGTTCGTGGAGACCTTCAACCCCGGCATCATCCGCTCCCTCGGCTCCTTCCAGCCGGCCATCGCGGCCGGGGAGTGGTACCGCCTGCTCACCCCCATGCTGTTGCACGCCCCGCGCTCGCTATGGCACATCGGACTCAACATGTACGTCCTGTGGCTCTACGGTCCCGAGGTCGAGCGTGCCTTCGGCACCTCCCGATTCGTGGGCTTGTTCGTGGTCGCAGGATTTCTCGGAGGAGCGGCCTCCTACGCGTTCGGGCCCTGTCCGGCTCTGGGAGTAGGTGCGTCCGGGGCCATTTTCGGAGTGGTCGGTGCCCTCCTGATCTATCTCTACAACCGGCGCCGCTCGGCTTTCGTGCGCGGCTATCTCAAGAGCATCACGATCCTGGTGATGATCAATGTCGCCTTCGGCTTCATCGTCCCCGGCATCGACAACCTTGCCCACCTCGGAGGCCTCGCCGGCGGCATCATGGTGGGGGCAGGATTCGACGCCTACAAGGGACGGCGGGGTGCGTTCGTGGACATGGCTTCGCTGGCGTTCGTGATCGCGCTCGGCGTGAGCCTGGTGGCCTGGAAGACGGCGAACTTCACCTGCGTGGGCCTCTAAAAGCGGGCCCACAAGATAGGTGGTCGATCGCACAACAAGGGCGTTTCACCACGGAATCGGTGGTCGATCGCACATGAAGGGCATTTCACCACCACTCAGGTGCCCGAGTGTTCCAGGACTTACCGGGCCACCCTCGCTCGACCTTCGAGCAGCGAAACTCCCACCCGATTGACCACGTCGAACTCGTAGTCGTCGTCTGATCGCCAGCAGCGCGTGCGCAGCTCCTGGCCCGGGAACACGGGCTTGGTGAAGCGGGCGGCCACCATCCGGACCCTGCCCGGGTCGCCCGCGGCCAGCTCATCGACCACGCCCGTGGTCGCCATCGCCATCGTGCACATGCCGTGGACTATGACGCCGGGAAGCTTGGCGGAGCGCGCGGTGGCCTCGTCGAGGTGGATCGGGTTGCGGTCCCCGGACGCGTCCGCGTAACGCAGGGGTTGGTCGTCGTCGACTCGGAGGGGACGCTCGCCGAGTATCTCTGGAGACGTCTTGAAGCCAGAATCCCAGGGGGCCGCCTTCCGCCTGCGACGGGCGGCCACTCCCCTGATTAGCATCGTCGCCCGCACGAGCATGGCGACCCGCCCCTCCGCTTCAAGCTCGACCTCGACCGTGAAACGCTCGCCGGTCTCGTCCTCCGAAATCGCGGCCAGCTCGGCGCTCACCGCCAGCACGTCGCCGGCTCGCAGCGGGTGATGGATGACGTGCTCTTCTGAGATGTGGACCAGCCGGAGGAGGTCGGCGCCGAGCTCTGGATCCCGAGCCGCACTCATGATCGTAGGGAATGCGGGCACGATGCCGAAGACCGGCGACGCGACAGGGGCCGGGACGCGGTAGCCCTCGTTGGGATCGTTGGTGGCCTCCGCATAGCGGGCGATGGCCTCGGCCGTGACCTCGTAGGCACCACCGTCATAGCGCTTCCCGATGAGCGCCTTGTTAAGCCCCATCCTCAGGCGCTCACCTCGACGTCGGCGTCGCCGGTGAGAGCGGGCTCGCGTGCGGGCAGCGCGAGCCCCCGTGGCCCCGGCCCCCGCCGGTCGGCTTCGAAGCGCACCTTCACGAGGCCTCCTTCGATCTCATCGACTCGTCCCCAGCAGACGATCTCGTCTCCCGGCCATACCCGGGTGAGAAAGCGAACCCGAAAGCGCCTGAGGTGCTGGGGCCCTCCGACCCAGTCACCAACGGCGTGAGCGAGGTAGCCCGCCGGGAGCATTCCCATGGCGAAAGCCGTTGGCGCCCCGGCCCCCTGCGCGTAGGTGTCGTCGATGTGAATGGGGTTGAAGTCCCCTGCGGCACCGGCGTAGCGGACGATGTCGGCTCGCTCCAGGGGGCCGAACACCACTTCTGCCAGCTCCATGCCGGAGAACACATCGCCGAGCCGCAAGTCGGACGGAAGGTTCACGAGGGGGGCAGCTCCATGAGCGTGTAGAGGGCCCTCACGACCTCGGCGCCCGACCTGTCGGTGAAGAGAGACTCGTAGGTAACCACCCGCATCACCCCGCCTCGGCGCCCCCGCTTGGTGACATCCGAGGCGATCCGCATGCGCCCCGTGAGAACCTCCCCTGCAATCGGAAGCCGCTGATAGAAGAACTCTTGCTCGCCGTGCACCACGCGTTCGTAGGCCAAGTTGGCGCCGAGTCGCCGCTCTCGCTCCTCGCGCGGCACCTGCCACATCTGCGTGACCGTGAATGTCGGGGGGGCGACGATGTCCGGCAGCCCCCGTCTGCGCGCCTCCTCGACGTCGTAGTGAATCGGATTGTCCTCCGCTACCGCCAGAGCGAACTCGCGCACCTTGCCTCGCTCAACCGGCAGCTCGAAGACGATCTCGGTCTCGGTCCCAGACGTTTCCTCACCGACTCCCATGCGGGCACGCTACCCCACGGCTCCCGTACGTATTAGAGGAAATCGCGCCACCTATGGACCCTTTTGTGGTTAACATTGAGGCACGCGAGAGAGGAGGTGGTCCAGACTGAACGATAGATCCGACGGACCTCGTGAGGTGACCGGCTGCTAGTGGTCTAAGCCTCGATTTCGGGTTCTGGCCAGCGGTTTGGGCCACGGGCAGAATCCACACCGGTTCACCGCCGTTCCTCGTCCCGGATCTGGTCCACCGGGCTCATCAGAGACAGCGAGTGGCGGCAACAGGCCTTTAAAAGAAGACCGGCGCAGGATCTCCTCTGCGCCGGTCTTCTTTGTATCCACAGCTTCCCTCAAAAGGAGCGCCTGGCGCTGCTTACGTGGAACAGATCGAAACTACGAGCCGAGCAGCTCCTCGAAGGCAGCTTCGTTGAGGATCGTGGTGCCGAAACTCTCGGCCTTGTCCAGCTTCGAGCCCGGAGACTCCCCGGCGACAACGAAATCCGTCTTCTTGCTCACGCTCGAGGTCACTTTCCCGCCGCGGCTCTCGATAGCCGCCTGGGCCTCCTGGCGCGAGAGGCGGGCGAGCGAGCCGGTGAGCACGAACGTCTTGCCCTCTAGAGGCCCACTCCTGTCCCGGCGCTCCCCCTTGGTGTTGACGCCGGCCCGGCGCAGCTTGTCGAGGACCTCGATGTTGCGCTCTTGGGCGAAGAAGCTGACTACCGAGCGAGCGATGACCGGCCCTATCCCTTCCATCGCCAGCAGGTCCTCGTAGCTCATCCGCTGCAGGCGCTCCAGAGAGCCCGCCTCGGCGGCGAGCTCCTCGGCCGCTGCCCCGCCGACATGGAAGATGCTGAGAGCTATGAGGAGGTTCGCCAGCGGCCTCGCTTTCGACTTCTCGATTCCCTCCACCAGGTTTGACGCCGACCTGTCGGCGAACCCCTCGAGCTCGAGGAGCTGCTCCTTGGTCAGTGAGTAGATGTCGCCCGGACCCTTGAGAAAGCCCTTGTTGATGAGCGCGTAGAGAGTCTGGTAGCCGAGGCCCTCGATGTCCATGCCGCCGCGGGCGGCGAAATGAAAGACCCGCTCGATGCGCTGCGACGGGCAGTCGATCCCCACGCAACGGGCCACCGACTCCCCCTCCGGCCGCACGATGTCGGAGCCACGCGAGGGGCAGGACTTCGGCATGACAAAGGGCCTCTCGTCCCCGGTGCGCAGAGAGGGGACCGGCCCCACCACCTCGGGAATCACGTCTCCGGCGCGTCGCACGATGACCGTGTCGCCGATCCGCACATCCTTGCGGGCGACCTCGTCCTCGTTGTGCAAAGTCGCCGTCGACACGGTCACGCCCCCCACGAAGACGGGTTCGAGCCGGGCAAAGGGGGTGGCCGCCCCCGTTCGTCCGATGTGAACCTGGATATCGTTCAGGAGCGTGGTGCGCTCCTCCGGCGGAAACTTGTAGGCGATTGCCCAACGAGGCGCCTTGGAGGTGAACCCCAGCTCGTCCTGCTGCGCGATCGAGTCCACCTTCGTCACGATCCCGTCGATCTCGTAGCCGACATCGTGGCGATGCTCGGCCCAGTGAGAGCAGACGCGGTAAACCTCATCGAGATCGGCGAGCCGGCGATTCTCCGGGTTGGTCCTGAGCCCCCAGCCACGCACCGCCTCGAGTGCCTCCCAATGGGTGCGGAAGCGAACGCCCTCGGCCCGCCCCACCCCGTGAACGATCAGCGCCAGGTTTCTCTGAGCTGTGACCTTCGGGTTTTTTTGCCGCAGTGAGCCGGCGGCGGCATTGCGGGGGTTGGAGAAAAGACGCTCGCCGCGTTCCTCGAGCCCCTGATTCACCTTGGCGAAGTCCCGCAGCGGGATGTAGACCTCGCCTCTCACTTCGAGCACCGGAGGCGGCTCGCCGCGCAGCCGCAGGGGGATGGACGCGATCGTCTTGAGGTTCGAGGTGATGTCCTCGCCCGTCCGTCCGTCGCCCCGAGTCGCCCCCGTGTCGAAACGGCCGTTACGATAGAGGAGGTTGACGGCCACGCCGTCCATCTTGAGCTCGGTGATGTAAGCGTCCGGCACTCCAATGCCCTTCTCTACCCGTGCTCCCCACGCGAGCAGCTCCTCCACAGAGAAGCAGTTGTCCAGCGACATCATCTTCGTGAGGTGCTCCACGGGGGCGAAAAGGCCCGAGGGCGGAGCGCCGATGCGCTGCGTGGGGGACTCGGGGATGATCAGCGAGGGGTCGGCCGCCTCGAGAGCGATGAGCTCGCCCATGAGCGCGTCGTACTCAGCGTCGGCTACCTCGGGATCGTCGAGGACGTGGTAGCGGTAGGAGTGATGGTCGATCTCCTTGCGAAGCTCTTCGGCGCGCCGCGCCACGCGGCCTCTTGAGTCGCTCATGTTGCTCCCTCCTCTTGATCCCTCCTCCGCACCCATTGTCTCAGCACACACTTGACCCCCGACGCGAAGAAGGAGCCCTTGCGGGCTCCCTCTTCGACGAGCCAACCTCGGCTCGTACCCCCACCTCTGATCCCCCACCTTCTGATGCCGCCTTGAGGTGATGTTTGAAGACTAGAGGAAGAACCTGCCAGCACCAATACGCAAAGCTACCGATCACGGCCGGCGAGCAGCATGATGCGGCGCGTAGTGAATACCCAGTCGTCGCCGTCACGCTCGAAGCCCTTGCCCGTTTCGTGGCCGCGGGCCTCGATGAACGCCCGCACCGCGGCGATGCGATCCTCGGGAAACTCGCCCGGCCACATCCAGTCGGCCACGCGGGTCTGCTGGGAGACGACGCGCTCATCGAGGAGCTGAAGACCGGCGGCGAGCGCGATGGTGCGAAAAGCCGACGCCGGACGACTGGCCGCATGGCTCGGATCCCTCAGGACCTCCAGCTCGAAGAGGGCTTGGGCCTGCTCATAGCGCTCGGGCGCCAGTTGATCCACGATCAGCACTCGTCCGGAGTCCCTCGCCACTCGCCGCATCTCCAGCAGGACGGGGACCGGCTTTCTGATGTGGTGAAGGGCCTGAGCCGTACAGACGAGGTCCACGGACCGCTCCCGCAGCGGAAGGCGGGCGCCGTCTGACGCAACGGCCTCGATGCCGGAGTGCCTGCGAAGGGCGACCTGGAGCATCCCGGGAGTTAGATCCAGCGCTACCCGAAGCTCAGGCCCGCTGTCGAAGAGTGCGAGAAAGTTGCCGGTGCCGGCTCCGACCTCCACCACCATTTCGCCCGGCTCCAGCCGGGAGAACTCCACGACCCCGAGGGCATCGAAACGGTTTGCGGTCCGTTCGGCGAAACCCTCTGCGGCCCGTTCGAACTCGTCCTGGACGAGGCGGTTGTGCCGCTCATCTCGCCTGCTCACGCCGTCTCTGTCGCCGCGACGATGCCCCCTCCGAGGAGCTCATCGGGGTCGGACACTGAGTAGAGAACCGCCGACTGCCCCGGTGCTACGGCTTCGGCCCCACGCTCGAAAAGGAGTTGAGCGGCTCCGTTGGCACTGATGATCACACGCGCCGGGGTGGCGTCTCCGTGAGCCCGGTGCTGGACCCGCACCCGCTCGCCAGAGCGCGGAGCGGGCCCCACGAAACTGACCTCCTCGAGGAGAGCCGAGCCGATCTCGAGATCCTTTCGCTCTCCCACCACGATTCGGTTCGACGAGGCGTCGATCGAGGTCACGTACACAGGCTTCCCGAGGGCCACGCCCAGGCCCTTTCTCTGTCCCACGGTGTAGCGGCCAAAGCCCTGATGCTCGCCAACCACCCGGCCGCTCTCATCGACCACAGCCCCCCGGTGGGACGCTTCGCCAACGTGCTCGGAGATGTAGCCCCCGAGGTCACCGGTCCGCACGAAGCAGATCTCCTGAGAGTCGGGTTTGGCCGCGGTTCTGAGCCCGAGGCGAGCGGCCAGCGCACGTGTCTCCTGCTTGTTCATGCCACCCACCGGGAAGCGACAGTGGGCGAGGCGCTCCTGGGTCAGCATCCACAGCACGTAGGACTGATCCTTCCTGCGGTCCACTCCGCGCAGCAGCCGGGCGCGGCCGCCGTCGGTTCGGACACGCGCGTAGTGCCCGGTGACGAGGACATCCGCGCCCATCACCTCGGCCCGCTCGAGCAATGCGTCGAACTTGATCCACTGGTTGCACCGGACGCAGGGGTTAGGAGTCCTGCCCGAGGCGTAGGCGGACCTGAAGTCCCTCACCACGGAGGACTCGAAGCGCTCGGCGAAGTTGAGGACGTAGAAGGGGATCTCGAGGAGGTCGGCCACGCGCCGGGCGTCGTCGGCCGCCCCCACACTGCAACAGCCGGACTCGGTGTTTGTCTCGCCCTGCCGCCACAGCTTGAGCATGATTCCGGTGACGTCGTAGCCCTGCTCGACCATGAGGGCAGCGGCCACGGACGAGTCGACCCCGCCGGACATGGCCACCACGGCCTTAGGCCGCTGGGGGCTCCGCCGGCCAAGCCCGCCTGCGCCCCCAGACCCCCCGGCCACCACGGCCTTCTGCTTCTTCGCCGAGTGGTGGTCAGATGTCATATGTGGTCACCTCACCACCACTCGAGCGGATGTCGGTAGTGTTCATGCCGCCTTGCGGGCCCTCTCGACGATCTCTGGGAGTACGTGCAGCACGGCGCTCACGTCCTCCTCGGTGGAGGCCCGGCCCAGTGAGAAGCGGATGCTGCCGTCTGCGAGGCGCGGCTCGAGCCCAATGGCGAGTAGTACATGAGAGGGATCCAACGCTCCCGACTGACAAGCCGAACCCGACGAGCACGCAATACCGGCTGCGTCGAGCAACAACAACAGCGTCTCCCCCGAGGCACCCGGGAACGACACGTTCAAATTGCCCGGCACGCGCGCATCGATATCGCCATTGACCACGACATCCGGGACGGCTGCGCGCACGCCCTCCAAGAGGCGGGTGCGAAATCGCAGCAGTCGCTCGGCCTTGTCGTGAACCTCCTTTGCAGCGACCTCGGCGGCGGCACCGAACGCAGCGACCCCGGCGGCGTTGAGGGTCCCCGAACGCAGCCCGCGCTCGTGTCCACCACCGTGTAGCTGGGTCGCCACCGGCACGCCCGCGCGCACGAACAGCGCTCCCACACCTTTGGGGCCGCCGAGCTTGTGGGCGGAGAAGGAGGCGAGATCCAGGCCCCATCGATGCACGTCAACCGGAATGTTTCCCAACGCCTGAACCGCATCGGAATGCACCAACGTGGATCGATTTGCACCCTTGGCTGCCGCAACGATGCCGGCCATGTCCTGCACCGTGCCGATCTCGTTGTTGACGGCCATGACCGACACGAGGATGGTGTCGCGCCGCACGGCATCGCAGATCCGGCCCGGGGCGACCAGTCCGTCGCTTCCTACCTCCACGATCGTGACTTTGAATCCGCTGCCTTGCAGATGCTCAATGGAATGGAGCACCGCGTGATGCTCGAACGCGCTGGTGACCACATGTTTGCCATTTCCGCCGAGCTTGGTCGCAACCCCCTTGATCGCAAGGTTGTCGGCCTCGGTCCCGCCCGCAGTGAAGGTGATCTCGGCCGGGCTGGCGCCGATGGCGGCGGCCACTTGCTCGCGGGCGTCCTCCACCCCCCGTCGCGCAGCCCGCCCGTAGGCGTGGACCGATGAGGGGTTACCGAAGTCGCCTTCGAGAAAGGCCAGCAAGGCAGCCTTGGCCTCTGGCACAATAGGTGTGGTTGCAGCATGATCGAGGTAGTGCATGCGCCAAGGATACGAGGCGGAGCGTGAGGCCGGTGAGCGTTAGAACCGCGGTTGGTCGTCCCGGGCTCGCGAGCGCCCCTGTGGCTCAGGTTCTGATCGGAGCCCTGCTCCTAATAGTGATCTTGTGGCCGCTAGGCGAGGTGGTTTCGTCGGCTGCGATTACCCAGATCGACCGAGAGGTCATAGAGCAGTCCGTCGAGATCCGCGAGCCGGCCCTGACCAGCCTGATGCACTTGCTCACCTTTCTGGGAGGGACCCTCTTCGTAACGCTGGTCCTGGGAGCGGCCGGGATCATCGTTTACCTCGTCGAACGACAGAAGAGGTGGCCGGTCTTCTTGGCTTGGACCATCGTCGGC
>JBPCPZ010000040.1:0-10820 GCA_050998655.1 Actinomycetota bacterium | reverse complement strand
CGAACATATGTTCGATAATATGGAGACGGTAGAAGGGGCCGCCGGAAGTTCTCTCTAGCTTTCGGCCCGGATTAAGAGGTATCGGGTGCAACAACAGATTCGTCGAGAAACCGAGCTGATCGAAGGACTGGATGCTCTTCACTTCGAGATCTCGGTCGGCCAGCGAAAGCTCCTGGTGATCATCGCCGAGCTCGACCAGCGCAAGCTGTGGCGCGACGACGGCTGCAGGGACATGGCGCAGTGGCTCTCGGGCCGGCTCGGCATCTCCCGATGGATCGCCTCCCGGTGGGTCAACGCCTCCCATGCCATCCCCACGCTCCCCCTGATCTCTCAGGCATTGGAGAGCGGACGCCTCTGTCTCGACAAGGTCGTCGAGCTGTGCCGCTTCGCCACTCCCGAAACCGAGCAGGAGCTGATCGCGTGGGCCCGGAGGGTCTCTGTTGCAGCGGTGAAGCACAAGGCCGATGTCTTCAACCGGCCTGAGATCGATGAGGTCTGCAGCGCAGAGCGGGCCCGCTTCCTGCGCTGGTGGTGGAACGAGGGAGGCGTAAGCCTGGGCTTCGAGGGCCTGCTCCCCGCGGCCGAGGGGGCCGCCCTCGTAAAGGCGCTCCAGAGAGCCGCAGACCGCTTGCCCGAGTCCCTCCCGGAGGAGGAGCACACCTCCGGCTCCGATATCCCTCTCTCGGCTCAGGACAGAAGAGAGCAGCAGGCAGCCGACGCCCTCTCTGCGCTGTCCTCACAGGCGATCGCATCAGACCAGGACGCGGATCGGGCCACGGTAGTGGTCCACGCCACGATCGAGAGCCTGGGGCTGTGCTCGAGCTCTGAGATCGAGGGGGGCCTCGGGCTCCACCCCGAAATCGCCTCACGGCTCACCTGCGACGCCCGCATCCAGTACGTGCTCACAGACAAGGAGGGAAACGCCCTCGGGATCGGCAGGGCGTCCCGTAACGTCCCCCACTGGCTTCACCGCCAGCTGCTTCGCAGAGACCACGGCTGCACCTTTCCCGGCTGCGGGACCAAGATGTTCCTCAAGGCGCACCACATCTGGCATTGGGAGCTCGGAGGGCCCACCGACTACGACAACCTCTTGCTGGTGTGTCTGTTCCACCACAAGCTGGTTCACGAGGGCGGCTGGAGCGTCTGCCTCAACAGCACCGTGGCGGAGTGGTACAAGCCCGACGGGCGACGCTACGACCCGGGCCCCGATCCACCGGGCGAACGCACCGTCGCAGCCTGATTCAGAAAAGGTCGCGACGAGGGCAGGAAAGTGTCATTGCGACCAGCCCGGATATCGCCCTCCTGCGTGGAGATCCTTACTGAACCCCATGAGATCTTCGTCGACTCCGAGGGCCTCTTCGGCGAACGAGGCCACGCCGAGTGGATGGCCTTCATCCGCGACAGCGAAGGGAACACCGTCGGATTGGACAGCCGCCACGCTGCAGAGAGCAGGTGAACGCCTGCTCCAGGCATCTCGCCAACATCGATGAGGTAATGCTCGGCTTCGTAGAGTCTCAGGATTTCGACGACCTTCTGGTCGATACCGTCCGTTCGACGTTTCCTCCGCACGAGCGCGAGCGCTTCGTGGCCCATTATCGGGGGCTTCTCGGAGCCTGGGCGACAAACCGAGGAGCCTAGTGGACTCGGATGTGGCTATCTCCCCAACGAGACTCAGGCTCCGGTCGTCAACAGCTCCAGCGCGGATCTCGTAGAGTTGCTGGATGGCCATCATGGGCGCGCATGCTCTCCTCTACACCGCCGAACCGGAAGCGGTACGCGACATCTTCCGGGACATATTCGGTTTCGAGCATGTCGATCTGGGAGACGGATGGCTCGTCTTCGCTCTTCCGCCTGCAGAGCTCGGAATCCATCCCGCGGAAGGCCCGACCTATGAGAGCGGCGTCCGCCACCAGCTAACCCTCATGTGCGACGACATCGCCTCAACCGTGGAGGAGCTGCGCGGCAAGGGAGTCGACGTACGAGGCGAACCGGAGGACGAGGGTTGGGGGATCACCACCACGCTCGCTCTGCCTGGTGGGGTCGATGTCATGCTCTACGAACCTCGGCACCAAACGGCAATCTAGCGGTCCAGCCTACGGTCCAAGCCTGTGGGGTGATTGAGAAGAAACGTCCGGACGGGAATTCGCCCCTCTACAGTTGGTTGACAAGCACATGCCTGAAGCATCGAACAAGATCACGAAACAGGTCACATCGTGGGATGGCGTCACCACGCGCTCTCACCGCTACGGCGGTGTTGAGTTTCGACTGGGTCGTGTCGAGCTGGGCCACATCCACGGCGACCACCTGGCCGACCTCCCCTTCCCCAAAGCGACGCGAGACGAGCTCATCTCCTCTGGACGAGCGGAGCCACACCACGTTCTGCCCGACACCGGTTGGGTGAGCCGCCGGATCGGCTCGGAAACGGATGTGGAGGACGTGATCACTCTGTTCCGCCTCAACTACCAGCGAGTGGCCGGGCGCCGCAGACCCTCACCTTCTGAATCGAGCTCGCCCTAGCTGGGAGAACTACCTTGTTCTGGCCAGAAAGGCCATTCCTCGAACGAAACACATCTCCCATCGGCGTCGAATCGGATCACCCACAAATCGAGATATTCCTGCGTGACAGGGTCGCCGTATTCGACCTGAACTCGCACCACAGCGGTATCGCCTTCCACTGCAACGACTTCGGTCGTCACTGTGAACGACTCATCCGGGCCCTCTCGTTCCTCCTCCCACATGGAGGCGATGTCGATCAAACCGAGGATAGGGACGTCGTAAGGCGTCTGCTGATAGGAAGCATCGTCGGTGAAGAGATCTCGCAAAGACGCCGTCCCCGGGGTTCGCCAGGCTCGCTCGTAATCGGTGATCCAGCTCGTGACCTGACGACGGGCGACCATTGCGGCAACCTACCTCGCCTGCTACGCCAGCGTCACAGCCTGACTGTGACCGGCCCCCACCGAACTCCCTTTGCCCATCTTCACTCCTGTCCTAAATTATTCGGCTCCCGACAATCATTTCACAGGCGGTGGCGCGGCCCTTTAACCTTGACATTGCCACCTGCGACGCTCCTACAGGACGGCTACCCCCCGTTGAGCTGCTCGACTGCAGCCAAGGCATGTTCGGCGTTAGCGGCGGGATCCGGAATCGGATACATGATTTCGCGCAGGCCCCGCTTTCGATCGACGATCAGAGTGGCTCGCCTTATGCGTGAGGGGCCGCCGACCCGAAGGAGCGGAAGCTCCAAGGCGTTGACGAGGCGATGCTCTGAGTCGCTCAGCAATTGATAAGAAATGCGCTCGCGCTCGGCGAACTCTCGCTGTTCAGATGTCGTTTGGGTACTGACACCGTGGACGGTGACGTCCAAGCGGGCGAAGTCCTCGATCAGATCTCGGTAAGCACACGACTCGGCGGTGCAACCGAACGCTCCCGGCAGTTCCAGCCACCCGTCAGGCATCGGTTGCCCACGAGTGGCGGTCATCGGGTAAAGAAATATCACCGTGAACGCCGAGGAAGCCACGATATTCAACGTTTCACCAGTAGTCGCTGGCAGCTGCACATCCGGCACCGCCATCCCTACGCGCAAATGATCATAGGCGCCGTCATCGATCGTCTGTGAAGTTCCAGTCATGAGTCTGATTCTCTCATCCAGAGCAACAACGGCTCTTCTTGAGCTTCTCTAGACCATATCGAGGACGGAGTGCAAGCTGAGAAAGTTTACCGCGATTGCCGTGTGTACAGCTCGCCCGGCTCAGGGTCCCGTCATCGGCACCCGAGGGTCGGGCGCAGCGCCCTCCCACGCTTCCCACAGCCAGGCGTGGGCGGGGTCGGTACAGATCCGCCAGGCCCGCTCGTCGCCGGGCCCGGCCATCACGTTGCGGTAATCCATGTCGTAGCCGGGGGCGGCGACGCAGGGCCCATGAAACCCCCGCGGGACGAGGAAGATATCGCCGTCACAAACTGTGACCGTTGCGTCGATCTCGCAGTCGGCGGTGTACGTGCGATGCAGGCCGAAGCCGCCCTCCCCCTTGATCCGAAAGTAGTAGATCTCTTCCAGGGGCACCTCGTCGGCGGTCGATTCGTCATGCTTGTGGGGGGGGTAGGAGGACCAGTTTGCCTCCGGCGTCAGAACCTCTACTACGATGAGATTGTCGGGTCCTGCCGTGCCTGCTCCGAGTAGTTGGTTGATCTGGCGGGTTGCGGGACCTGCACCGCGTACTTGTACCTCGACCTCTGATGCGGCTCGGTAGAAGGCTCCGGTCCGCTCTTTCGCTACCGCGGTTGCAAGAGCGAACTCGCCCCCGTCCCGGGAGGTGATCGAGAACGACGTCTCCCGGGGCAGGTAACAGAGGTCGGTTATCGCGGCGAAAACGCTCTTCCGGCCGGCGAGCTCGAAGAGCTTACCGCCACCGGTCTCGATCACAGCCGAACCGCTCAGCGGAATCACTGCCCCCTCGCGCGCGCCGAGATCCAACAAACGTGTCTCGCCCGGTGCGAGATGCGCTACCTGCAGCCCCGAGTAGGTCCATCCCGCGCCCTCAGGGGTGAGCACTACAGGATCGGACGCGACGGCGAGGCTTCCCTTCGGTCGGAACAGATCCACGTCAATCTCCAGGATTCAGGTACACGGGCCTATTTCCAGGATGTCACCACTTCTTCGCATCCCGGCCGGGCTGATCAGTTGGCCGTGGGCATATCGAATGACGCCCGATGGTGCACTTCAGGCCACCTCGACGTGACCACCTTGCCCCGCGTGTAGAAGCGCACCCCGTCCGGCCCGTGGACGTGGTGCTCGCCAAACAGCGAATCCTTCCAACCCCCGAAGGAGTGGTATGCCATCGGCACCGGAATGGGCACGTTGACCCCGATCATCCCCACCTCTACCTCGCGCATGAACTTGCGGGCGGCGGCGCCGTCCGAGGTAAAGATCGCAGTCCCGTTGCCGTAGGGATTGGCATTGATGACGCCAATAGCCTCTTCCACCGAGCTCGACCTCACCACCGATAGCACCGGGCCGAAGATTTCCTTGGTGTAGACGTCCATGTCGGTTGAGACGTGATCGATAAGGGTGGGCCCGACGAAGAATCCACTCTCGTAATCCACCACCTTGAGGCCGCGACCATCCACACGAACTGTGCCCCCCTGCTGCTCTCCAGAATCGATGATCGACACGATTCGATCACGTGCCTGAGACGTGATGACGGGTCCCATGTCCGAAGATGGATCCCGGCCTGAGCCGACACGCACTTCGCGCGATTTGCGATCGAGTACCTCCATCAGCGAGTCTGCCGCACTCCCCACCGTTATTGCGGCCGAGATGGCCATGCACCGCTCCCCCGCTGAACCGAATGCGGCAGCTGCGAGGTGACTGGCGACGTACTCGGGATCGGCATCTGGCAGCACGATGGCGTGATTCTTCGCCCCTCCCAAAGCTTGTACACGCTTTCCGTTGGCCGTCGCTCGCTCGTGAATGTATCGAGCGATCGGAGTTGAGCCTACGAACGAAATTGCGGCAACGCCCGGATGGTCCAGCAAGGCGTCCACCGCAGCTTTATCGCCTTGGACCACGTTGAAGACGGCGTCGGGAAGACCTGCCTCGGACCACAGCTCCGCCACGAACAGCGCAGCAGAGGGATCACGCTCGCTCGGCTTGAGGATGAAGCAATTCCCCGCCGCTATCGCAACCGGGTACATCCACATTGCCACCATAGCCGGGAAGTTGAACGGAGTGATTCCGGCCACAACCCCCAGCGGCTGACGAAAGGAAAAGCTGTCGACGTTGCCTGCGACCTGGTCGGAGTAGTCACCCTTCAAAAGGCTGGGAATACCGCAGGCGAACTCCACCACCTCGAGTCCTCGCTGCACCTCGCCTTCCGCGTCGGAAACTACTTTGCCGTGCTCGTCGGTAATCAGCTCGGCAAGCTCGCGCTTGCGATCGTTGAGCAGCTCTCGGAATGCGAACAGCACCTGCGAGCGGTGGCTCAACGACGATTCGGACCAATCCTCGAATGCCCGCGCCGCCGCTTGGACGGCGCGGTCCACGTCGGAGGACTCTGCGAAGAGCACCTCCGCCTCTTGGCTGCCCAGCGCCGGGTTGTAGACGGGGCTCGTCCGGGTGGAATCGCCCTCCGTTGGCTTTCCATCGATCCAATGGGCAATAAGCCTCAATTAGAGCTCCTCTCCTGCGGTTGGATGAGATGTCGCTGCTTTGCTCTTTCTTCCTCATATGCTGCTCGCGCCTGTTTGGTGGACTCGAGATCGGACACTTCCGAGACCGGCACGTCCCACCACGATTCGCTGCTCGGAGCGGGGATGAAGGGGTCGGAGTCGATGTGGATCACGACTGGGCCCGTCGCGTCCTTTGCCTTCTTGATCGCTCTCTTGAGAGACTCGATACCGTCCGCCCGAAACACGGTGCACCCGAGGCTGGCCGCGTTCGCGGCCAGATCGACGCCCAGAAGCTCGCCGTCCAGCCGAGAAGTCTCGGGGTCGCGCGCTCGATAGCGGGTACCGAACCGCTGCGAGCCGAGCTCCTCCGACAGGGCGCCGATCGAGGCAAAGCCGTGATTCTGCACCAGGATCACGACTACTTTAATGCCCTCTTGTACCGCGGTGACCAGCTCTTGCGCCATCATCAAGAACGACCCATCGCCGACCATCACGAACACGTTCCGGTCCGGGCAAGCCATGCGGGCACCGACACCGCCGGCAATTTCGTAACCCATGCATGAGTACCCGTATTCCACGTGGTATCCCTTGCGATCCCGAGTTCGCCACAGCTTGTGAAGTTCGCCGGGCAGCGACCCGGCGGCGCAGATTACGACGTCGGTCGGCTCAGAGACCTCGTTGACCGCGCCGATGATCTCGGACTGAGCCGGGGGCTCGTGCCCAAGGTGATAGGCATGCTCGACGACTGCATTCCACTCTTGTGACAACTTCGACGCCCGGCTCCGGTAGCGGGGATCAATCGACCATCCTTCGAGCTCGGCCCCGATTGTCTCGAGTGCCACGCGCGCATCGGCCACCACCATGAGTCCGGCGTGCTTAGCGGCGTCGAAAGCTGCGACGTTGACGTTGACGAACCGCACGTCTGGGTTCTGGAAAGCGGTGCGGGAGGCGGTTGTGAAGTCGCTGTAGCGAGTGCCGATACCGATGACCAGATCGGCCTCTCGCGCGATGGTGTTCGCGGCCGTCGTGCCCGTAGAGCCAACGGCGCCGAGAGCGAGGGGGTGATCATAGGCAAGGCTGCCCTTCCCGGCCTGCGATTCCCCCACGGGGATGCCCGTGCTTTCCACGAAAGCACGAAGCGCTTCGGTGGCATCCGAGTAGATGGTGCCGCCCCCCGAGACAATCATCGGCCGCCGCGAGGACCGGATCGTCGCGACGGCCACCGCGAGTGAAGCCGCCTCGGGCACCGGACGGGGAATGTGCCACACCCGCTTGGAGAACAGCGCGACCGGCCACTCGTGTGCCTCTGCCTGGACATCCTGGGGAAGCGCTATCGTAACTGCCCCGGTCTCCGCCGGATCCGTCATCACGCGCATCGCTCCGAGCAGAGCGGAAGGCAGCATCTCCGGGCGCCACACCCGGTCAAAGAACTTCGAAACGGGGCGAAAGACATCGTTCACGGTGAGGTCCGGAGCCGCGGTGTACTCGAGCTGTTGCAGGACCGGGTCGGGAGCTCGAGTGGCGAACACGTCGCTCGGCAGCAGAAGTACCGGGAGCCTGCTGATGGTGGCGAGGGCTGCCCCTGTCACCATGTTCGTCGAGCCCGGTCCGATCGAGGCGGTACAGGCCCAGGTAGAGAGTCGGTCCCGCATCCGGGCGAAGGCCACAGAGGCGTGGACCATGCCTTGCTCGTTCCTCGCAAGCACATACGGCAACGCGCTCGGGTCCTCGAGTTCCTGCTGGAGGAGCGCTTGGCCGACTCCCGCAACGTTTCCGTGGCCGAAGATTCCAAACACTCCCTCAATCAGGCGCTGTTCGTGACCATCACGCTCGCTGTATTGGGCGACGAGGAACTTGACCAACGCCTGGCCGACGGTCATCCGTACTGTGCTGGCGGTCATCGGGGCCCCCTCTCAGGGGCCGTCGGGCGATGTCGCCCCAGAAGATCCTGCTTCATGGCTTCCCCAGACTCAACGACAGCAACGACTCGACCTCCTCAGTGGTGGGCATGGCCGTCGAGCACTCGAGTCGCGAAGCGACGATCGCCCCGGCAGCGTTGGCGAAGCGGAGAACACGCTCGAGGGGCCAACCCTCGAGAAGGCCGTGGCAGACGGCGCCGCCGAACCCGTCTCCGGCGCCGAGCCCGTTGACGACTTCAACGGGATGAGGGGGCACATGTTCTTCCGTGTCCGCGGCCATTCCAAGCACACCCTCGGGGCCCATCTTCACTATTGCCAGCTCGACGCCTGCATCGAGCAGCGCTTGTCCGGCTTTGTGTGGATCTCGAACCCCGACAGCCGTGTCGCACTCGTCGAGATTCCCGATCGCCACCGTTACGAGTGGCAGCACAGAGCCCACCTCTCGGTGTGCCGACTCGCGGTTGGGCCAGAACATGGGCCGGTAGTCGAGATCCAGGACGGTCGGGTGAATCCCGCCCCTCGCGTCGAGCGCTGTGTGGTGGGCAGAACGGCTGGGCTCGGCCGAAAGGCCGGTCGCGGTGACCCAGAACAGGGATGCAGCCGCGATGGCCTCCAGATCGAGCTCCTCGCCACGGATCTCCAGATCAGGCGCCTTGGGAAAGCGGTAGAAATATAGGGGAAAGTTGTCGGGCGGGAAGATCTCGCAGAAGGTCACCGGCGTGGGCAGATTCGCAACCGTGGTCACATAGCGGTCGTCGACGCCGAGACCGCCCAGTGCCTGGTGGACGAATCTGCCGAAGGGATCGTCGCCGGTTCGGGTGATGACCGCCGAGCGGCGGCCGTGACGCGCCCCCGCCACGGCTACGTTGGCGGCACTCCCCCCAAGAAACGTGCCGAAGGTCTCGACCTCCTCGAGGCCCACCCCCACCTGAAGCGGGGAGATGTCGACGCCGACTCGACCCATGGTGAGAATCTCCAGGGGCTCGCCATTGTTCATGAGTCAGAGCGTAAAGGGTTCGGCAGCCGGGGGCCGGGAGAAGGGGGCCCTGGAGGCGTCGACCGCACCCCCCGCCCGAGTGGTCGATCGCCCTACTTGGGCGCATGACCACCGAAACAGTGGCTAACTGCACAGCTTGGGCGATCGGCCCCCAGGCGGACGCGGCTCGAGAGCAGCGCCCCGGTGAGCGCGAGCGCGCAAGCGATCCCGAACAACAGCGCGAAGGCGGTCACCGGAGAGCTTCTCACCAATGCGGCGAACAATGAGCCTCCGAGAGCGATTGCCGCGACGGCGAACAAAGCATCGCACAGCTGCAAGGACGAGCTGTTCGCCCCCTGTTCCTCTGGGGCCGACAGCTCGAGCGTCAGAACCGACAGCGTCGGATAGATGAGCCCCATGCCGGCGCCCGCCATCGCCCACCCTGCCCACGCAATGAAGATCGGAACCGAGAGGCTCAGCACCAGGCTGGTGGTGGCTATTCCTCCCGCAACCAGGGACATTCCGAGTCTTAGTAGTAGAACGCGCGAGAGCGGCCGGCGCTCGCGTCCCTGATACCAGGAGCCCGCCGACCACGAGACGGCGGCGAGCGTGAGCGTGAGCCCTGCTGCAGCGGGCGAGAGATCACGTTGACGAGTCAGCATCAACGGCACGAAGATCTCTGCCTCCAAGAACGCGGCCGACGCGATTCCGCGCAGCGCAACTACGGAAGGGAGTCCACGTCTCATACGCGTAGTTCCCGGCGGCAAGAGGCGCGGAGCAAAGCGCATGACGCCTGCCAACCCGGATGCTAGGACCACAACTGCTGGGGCCCCGCGTTGCTGGCCGCCGAAGTGCAGTGCGCATGCTCCCAGTGCAGCACCCAGCGCCCACAAGATCCTGCGATTGGAGTTCGCTCCGCCGCGAGGCGCATCCTCCAGACTTGCGAGAGCCGGACGCACAAGCACTGCGGCGGGAAGAGCGAGCAGAGCAATAGCGAGAAAGATCCACCGCCAGCTCCACTGTTCCACCACGAATCCCGTTAGCGCAGGCCCGATGATCGAGGGTACGACCCAGGCTGCGGCGAAAGCCCCAAATATCTTGGGATGAAGTCGCGCTGGGTAACAGTGACCGACAACCACGTAGAGAGCCACAGAAAGCAGACCACCGCCGAAGCCCTGCACGATCCGGCCTGCAACAAGCGCCCACATCGACGGTGCCATTCCCGCGATCACCAGTCCGACGACGAACCAGGTGACGCCCTGCCAAATTGAGCCCCGTGGACCAACGGAGTCGCTCCAGATCCCACCGACGACAAGTCCCACGACGCCGGCCGCGAGCGACGCTCCGAATGCGAGCGCGTACAACGGCAGCCCGTTGAGCTCCCGCGCGACGGTCGGCATCGCAGTCGCTACCGCGAGGTACTCGAACGCGATCATCGACGCAAGCGAGACCGCTCCGATCGTGAGTGCCCGGTAGGCAGGCGACAGGAGGCGGGGGGTCGGACGGTCAGTCGCGCTGGTTGTCGCCATGAGGGCTCAAGCCTGCACCCTAAGGCCGAGTTGAAGTCAAGCCGCTAAGTCCACCGCCCAGCTGGTCACCCCGCACTCTTCCCTCTGCACCTCTCGTAGTGCCTTTCCCCATGAAGAAACAAGGGCAGTACGTACCGTGCGCGACCGATGGCAACCGCCAGAATCCACCCGGATGCTCACGCCCTACCATGACACGCCGTCTCCGTTCGCTACTCTCTACCTCTGCAATAG
>JBPCPZ010000160.1:0-6687 GCA_050998655.1 Actinomycetota bacterium | reverse complement strand
CCCTGGCCTATGTGGCGATCGCGGCCTCGGGCGGGGGGCTGATGTGGTTCGTGGCCTGCTCGGTCGTATTGGGGATCGGCTTCAGCTTCTACTCCGGAGCGGTGGAGGCGTGGCTCGTGGATGCTCTGGAGGCCGCGGGATTCGAGGGACAGCTCGATCAGGTGTTCGCTCGCGGCGCGATGGTGTCGGGGTCCGCCATGCTGATCGGCACCGTGGGGGGCGGGGTCCTCGGCGAAATCGACCTGGCATGGCCGTTTGTGGCCCGTTCCGCGCTGTTGGCCGCGGTGTTCGTGGTCGCCCTCATATCAATGCACGACCTCGGCTTCGTCCCTCGCGCCACCGGGTTATCCGCCCTGCCCACAGAGATGTCACGGGTGCTCCGAGCCAGTCTTCGCTACGGCTGGGGCCGCCGTTCGGTCAGGCTCCTGATGATTGCCTCCTTTATCCAGGGAGTGTTTCTGATGTGGGGCTTCTATGCCTGGCAGCCCTACTTTCTCGAGCTACTCGGGCGAGACGCGGCGTGGGTGGCGGGGGCTGTGGCCGCAATCATCGCGGGCGCCACGATTCTCGGCAACTACCTGGTCGAATACTTCACCCGGTTCTGCGGCAAGCGCACGACGCTGCTGCTGTGGGCGTCGGTGGTTATGGCGGTGGCGGCCGTGGGGGTCGGCGTGGTGGGGACTTTCTGGGCGGCCGTGGGCCTGTTGGCGGTGGCCGTGGGTGCTCTGGGCATGTGGATGCCAGTCAAGCAGGCCTATCTCCACGAAGCGATCCCCTCGGAGGAGAGGGCCACCGTGGTGTCGTTCGACTCTCTGGTTGGGAGTGCAGGGGGCATGGGGGGCCAGTTGGGTCTGGGCTACCTGTCGCGCCTGCAGTCGGTCGCGACCGGCTACCTCGTGGGGGGCGTGGTGCTGCTGGCGGCGCTCCCCGTCATGATGCTGCTGAGGCGCATGCGGGAGCCGGCCGACGTCATCGTGGGTCGCAGCGCCGGTCGCGGTGCGCCGTGCGCCGCCCAGGGACTGCCGCCGGTCTCGACGGTGGACACCACGGCCCGGCAGCCGGCAGGGGTGACCTGAGATCCTCTAGGATTCCAGCGTCTGAGGCGTATCAGCCTGACCTCCGCGCCTCGGCCAGCCTTCGCTCGAGGTACCTGCGCTCAGGCGTGCTTTGTTGCAACTCGAGCGCTCGTTCATAGGACGCGGCCGCCTCCTCGTTGCGGCCCATCCGCCGAAGACGGTCGGCGCGCGCCGCGTGCAGCAGGTGGAACCGCTCGAGACGTTTGTCGGCCATAAGCCTGTCGATCAAATCAAGTCCCACGACCGCTCCGTCGCGCATCGCGACTGCGACCGCTCGGTTGAGCTCGACGACGGGGGAAGGAGCTCTTTCGTAGAGCAGCCCGTAAAGGGCCACGATCTGAGCCCAGTCGGTGGCCTCGAACGAATCGGCACCGGCGTGAACGCCTGCGATCGCCGCCTGAAGAAGATAGGGACCGGGTGTGCCGAGCGGGAGGGCCCGCTCCACCAGGGCCAGCCCTTCCTCGATAGCGGCTCGATCCCACTGTGCACGGACCTGGTCCTCGAGAAGAAGGATGTCTCCCGAAGGACCCAGTCGCGCCCTGCGCCGGGAGTGATGGAGGATCATCAGAGCGAGGGCCCCGCGCGCCTCCGCTTCGTCGGGCATCAGGGCGACCAGCAGTCGAGCCAGGCGTATCGCTTCCTCGCATAGCTCGCGGCGTACGAGCTGCTCGCCCGACGACGACGCGTAGCCTTCGGTGAAGACGAGGTAGATCACGGCAAGGATCGATGCGAGTCTTTCGGGGAGAGCGTGGTCGGGAGGAACCTCATAAGGAATGCCCGCAACTCTGATCTTGCGCTTGGCGCGCGACAGGCGCTGGCCCATCGTTGTTTCCGCTACCAGGAAGGCGCTTGCGATCTCTGGTGTCGTCAGCCCGCCCAGTGTTCTCAGCGTGAGCGCCACGCGAGCCTCGATAGAGAGGGCTGGGTGGCAGCAAGTGAACATCAGACGGAGGCGATCATCGGTGATCGAAGATGCCGGCATGTCGGCCCAGGAGTCCGTGCTGTCAGTTTCCACGAGGAGGCGCTCTTTCGACTTCAGATTGGTCGCCCGGCGGATCCGGCCGACGGCTTTGTTGCGTGCCGTGGTCAGCAGCCATGCGGTCGGATCGGAAGGAATCCCCTCGCGCCGCCAGCGCCCGAGCGCGACGAGCCAGGCTTCTTGCAGAACGTCCTCGGCGAGGTCGAGGTCGCCGAGCGTGCGGTTGAGGGCGGCGACCCCCCGCCCCCACACCTCGCGGTAGAGGCGGGCAGTCGCGACCTCGAATTCGTCGGGAGCTACCGGCGACTCAGGAGCCGACGAGGCCCGCCCGCTCCATGACCGCCTTCTGATAGTCATCACCGAACTCCGTGATCGGCCTCAGCTCGATCGAGCCGTCGCGCGCGCCGGGGCACTGCGCAGCGATCTCGATCGCCTGGTCGAGGTTCTTGCACTTCAGGAGGTAGTAGCCGCCGAGCACCTCGTTGGTCTCGGCAAAGGGCCCGTCGGTTATGAGTTTCTCGCCGTCGCGCACTCTCACCGTCGTGGCGGTGGAGACAGGCTCGAGAGCCTCGCCCCCTTCGGAAACGCCGCGCTTCAGCAAGTCGGCGGTGTAATTCGTCCACTCGTCCATCACCGCTTGCATCTGCTCTGGACTGACCCCGCTCTGGTCCCACTGGGGACCGTAGATGAGCAACAGGTAGCGCATGCTTCCTCCTTCGGTTGGGCCCGGCCGGGGGCCGGGCACGGTTCTTGATCCGAGGACGAACGAGAGCGCCGGACTTCGACACTTTGGGACGAAAATTCTCGAAAGTCCGCCGGTGACTTGAGTCTTGGCACGAGGCTATCCGCTCGGCGCTTGACCGGCTGCACTGGAGTGGCCCGGATCCGGCCTTCATCCGACCTCCACAGCCAGGTTCATCTAGAGTGAAGGGCATGGAAGTGCTCAAGGGACTTAGAACCGGGTACCCGGCACTCTTGGCGTTGGCCTTCCTCGCAACGGGCATTATTCCCGCCGGCGCAAACCAGATCACCGTGCACGACTCCAATGATTCGTCGTCGGCAATTGACGTGGCGCGCGTCGTCCAGGGCCACTATTTCGCAAATGCCCTCTATCGGGTTGTTGCTCACGAACGTGGGACTCCGCCGCCCTGGACAACGGGTACATCGTCTTTGCTTTCAATACCGACAAAGACACCGCCGTGGAACGCCGCGCTATCGTCGAGTACAAGGGCGGGGGCGGCGCGCAATTCCGATCGCGGATCGAGAACAGCCACGGGCGCAGGATCGGGAGAGCTGGATTCCGTCGTCCCAGCAGCCGCTCGCTGGAGGTATGGGTGGCCCGATGGCAACTGAAACATGCCATGCGATACAGAGTGTCCGTGACTGTGACGACGAGAGCTCCCGGAGACTGCGCGGATGGGTGCAGGGATCGCGTGCCGGATGCGGGAACCATCTTCCATCGGCTTCTTAAGCTCTGTTCCGGAGAGGAGCCGACGGTGGTGGGAACCGGTGGTGACGACAGACTTCGTGGTACCAAGCAGAGGGACGTCATCGACGCTCGCGCAGGCGACGATCTCATCACGGACGTGAGCAGGAACGACAAGGTGTGTGGTACCCGCGGGGACGACGTTGTTCGAGCTGGAAGAGGATTCCTGCAATTGTCTGGGGGCCCCGGCTCCGACCGTATTCTCGCCACCGGACCTCGGCCCAAGCCCTGTGACGACACCAACGTGTGTGTCTATCCCGAGTCGTTTGTCAGCGGCGGCGCCGGTCGCGATGTGCTCATAGGAGGCAAGTATCACGAGCGCCTGATGGGCGGGCGCGGCGCAGACGTCCTGCGGGGTTGGAGGTGGGAAGATCGGCTAGACGGGGGCCGGGGAGAGGATTTGCTGTTCGGGGGCCGGGGAGACGATGCGTGCGCCCAGGGTGAAGAGCTTCACTCCTGTTAGCCGCCGTGGTCGTGTTCGAGGAGCTCCCCTAGCAGATATCCGATCTCGAAGCAGCGGTGCCCTCGAGCATCGACCGTACGAGAGCGAGGTCCACCTTCTTCGGCGATGAGTACCGAATGCAGCCCTTGCCGACGTTGAGCCCCGTCATTCGGTCTCTATGCGCTTCCAGGACATCCTGTTTGAGGATGTAGAGGGATATGTAGTTCTTCTGGCTCGCGAAGGCGACCTCGACCTCGCCGTCCCGACGGTATGACGGCATCCCGTAGTCCATGCCCTCGTCGTATCCGTCCAGGACTTCGCGACAGACCTTTCTGATTGCGTCTAGGCACTCCCTGCGGTCGGCGGGAACCTCTTCGAGGTAGGTCGCCACATCGGGTGCCTCGCTCAGCACGCTTCTCGCTCCTTTCGGGTAACCGGTTATGCCAGAGTCTAACCAGGAGACGGGGGAGCCTCCTGGTTACGGTGGGTAGCGAAGAAGCCGGCTCCGCAGTAAAGAACTGATGGCAGGCCGGAGGGGGAAGTTGGTGCTCGAAGCAGGCGTGGCCGCCTTCGGTTGCACGAAGGGTCTAGCCCCCCCCGAGCGCAGACGGAAATGAGGCGGGAAGGCCCACCACCCGACTCTACGGCTCGCCCAGCGTGCCCTCCGATGCCGCCTGGCGAGACGACCAAGGCGACGCCCCCGACGAGATGGCCGGATGACGCTTCGGAGCTTCGTTTACGCTCGAGCGATGAGTTTCTCATCGGGCGGTCGTCATAACATTGGACTGGGAAGCTCGAGAAAGGAGTACGGATGAGCGGAGTACGGGTGCTGGTCGGTACACGCAAGGGCGCGTTCGTCCTGACGTCGGACGCGAAGCGAGAGCGGTGGGACGTCAGCGGACCCCACTTCGCGGGCTGGGAGATCTACCACGTCGCAGGATCTCCGGCCGACCCGGATCGGCTGTATGCGTCGCAATCCAGCGGCTGGTTCGGTCAGGTGATCCAGCGCTCCGACGACGGTGGCAGGTCATGGGAGGCGATGGGGAACGAGTTCGTCTACGACGGTGTGCCCGGGACCCATCAGTGGTACGACGGCACTCAGCATCCCTGGGAGTTCGCGCGCGTCTGGCACCTCGAGCCATCGCCGACCGATCCGGACACCGTGTACGCGGGCGCGGAGGACGCGGCCCTGTTCCGCTCGGTCGATGGCGGTCGGGAATGGGAGGAGCTCTCAGGGCTGCGCAAGCACGGCTCGGGCCCTTCCTGGCAACCGGGGGCCGGCGGAATGTGCCTGCACACGATTGTTCTGGATCCTCGCGATCCCCAGCGGATATTCGTCGCCATCTCGGCTGCTGGTGTGTTTCGGACGGATGACGCCGGCAAGTCGTGGCGGCCGGCGAACCGGGGCCTGCAGTCTGAAGGAATCCCCGATGCGGAAGCTGAAGTCGGCCACTGCGTCCACCGGATCGCGATGCATCACTCGCGACCAGATGTTCTGTTCATGCAGAAGCACTGGGACGTCACGCGCAGCGACGACGGTGGTGAATCGTGGCACGAGATCAGCGGGAACCTGCCATCGGACTTCGGGTTTCCGATCGAGGTCCACGCGCACGAGCCGGACACCGTCTACGTCGTACCGATCAAGAGCGACTCGGAGCATTATCCTCCCGAAGGAAGGTTACGCGTATACCGCAGCCGGACGGGCGGGAACGAGTGGGAAGCACTCACCAAAGGCCTGCCGCAGAGCGATTGTTACGTCAACGTCTTGAGGGACTCGATGGCCGTCGACTCGCTCGATTCGTGCGGCGTGTACTTCGGTACCACCGGTGGGCAGGTGTATGGATCGGCGGACTCTGGGGACACCTGGGCGCCTATCGTTCGAGACCTTCCATCCGTGCTGTCCGTCCAAGTCCAAACGCTGCAATGATCCGCGTCGTGCTCCCGCACCATCTTCGGACGCTGGCGCAGGTCGACGGCGAGGTGGAGCTCGACGTGGAGGGCCCGGCCACGCAGCGCTCGGTTCTGGATGCGCTCGAGGCCCGCTACCCGACGCTGCGAGGGACAACTCGTGATCAAGTCACGCAACAGCGCCGGGCGTTCTTGAGGTTCTTTGCCTGCGGTGAGGATCTGTCCCACGAATCACCGGACACCCCGCTGCCGGATGCGGTCGAAGAGGGGGCCGAGCCGTTCCAGATCGTGGGGGCAATGGCAGGGGGGTAGGCGACACCTAGCAGTCCTTGGCAAACCACACTAGGTGTCGTAGGGTGTTGAAGCAAGTAACGCGCTCTGTGTGTGGGCAAGTCCGGTCGAAGTCCGGCGCTGTCCCGCAACTGTAGGCCCTTCGTGAGACGGGTAAGCCAGAAAACCCGCATGGGGCGCGGCTCGGTTGGCCTTCGAGGCAAAGGGACGAGCCGGTTTCTCTTTCCGGTGCCCTCTCCCTCGCAGGTGTCGTCGTGTCCGGCGAGGACCGGACGGAGAGGGGCCTCATGGGGCGCACCAGCGCTCTTGTCGTTTGTCTTGCTGTTGTTGTGGCCGCGTGCGGGGGTACATCCGCTAGTCCAACCTCAAGCCCGAACAAGGCCAAGGACGACGTCTTTCCAGTTACGATCCCCGCTGCCAACGGGGAGGTTGCGGTAGCAAGCCGCCCGCGCAGCATTGTGTCGCTGTCTCCAACCGCAACCGAGATGCTGTTCGCCATCGGGGC
>JBPCPZ010000148.1:0-3804 GCA_050998655.1 Actinomycetota bacterium | reverse complement strand
CCATGAATGCGATCGAACATGGAAACCACAACAACGCCGAGCTGGACGTTGCGCTTCACGTCGCCGCTTCGGAGGAAGACATCAAGGTCCGGATAACCGATCACGGGGGGGGCCGCGAGATTCCCGGAGAGGTGGAAACGCCCGACATCGAAGCCAAACTCAATGGCCTGCAGACACCCCGCGGTTGGGGACTCTTCTTGATCCAGAACATGGTCGACGACATGCAGGTCAGCCGTGATGAGCACACCCACACGATCGAGCTGTCCCTCAAACTGAAAGGAGACGGCAATGGCAGCTAAGCTGTTCGGGGCCACCGTCAGAAGTCACGACGGAGTCGCCGTCATCGACCTCTCCGGGGAGGTAAACGCGGGCGCCGACGCCCGGCTGGATGCCGCCTATTCCGAAGCCGTCGCCACGGGTGCCACTTCGGTCCTCTTGAATTTCGAGGCTGTTGACTACATCAACAGCACGGGCATCGCACTCATTGTCGGGATCCTGGCCCGCTCCAAGAAGGAACAGCGAGAAGTGCTGGCGTGCGGGCTTAGCGAGCATTACAGAAAGATCTTCGAGATCACCCGAGTCGCCGACTTCATGCACCTGTTCCAAGACGAGCAAGCAGCGATCAAGCAGGCAAGCTAGCCTTAGGAGGCATCGAACGTGACCGACAACACATTGAGCATCGAAGTGAGGCCGGCGGGGCAGGCGGCAAGTGTGATCGACATCAAAGGAGACGTCACCGCCGACTCGGAAGATGTCCTCACGAACGCCTATACCGAGGCGAGTGCCCAGAAGATCCGCGCCATCGTCCTGAACTTCACGGGGCTGGATTACATGAACAGCTCCGGCATAGGCTTGCTGGTGACCCTCTTGGTCCGGGCCAATCGCCAGCGCCAGAAAGTGCTCGCCTACGGGTTGAACGAACACTACCTGCAGATCTTTCAGTTAACTCGCCTCGATGAGGCGATCACTATCTGCGACGACGAACCCACCGCGCTACGCACAGCCGGCGCTTGAGTCCAAGGGAGGAGCAATGAGCGTACCCTTGCCGCCAGATGACCCCAGGGCTGAGGAAGCCGTGGGCGAGGTGGAGACTGCGGCTGCGGTACCGCGCGACGCAGAACACTGGGCCAAGCTCGTTTCCACACTCGACGTTACCAACGCCCCTGAGGGCGCTGTCAACATAAACGTCACCGGCAAGTCCCTTGTGTCTCCGATCCAAGGCTTCGGCAAGATGTGGCAGAAGACCTACAAGGTGCCGCTTCGCGGAGCAGAGGCAACACCGGTGGATGTGATCAAGGAATGGAAAGCCAACTTCCCCTCGTTCTGGCCGCCGCGCAACTTCTTCTATGGAGGGTTGACTGGTATCGCTCCCGGAGATGTCGCGCTCCTCAACCTCAGCATGCCGGGTCGCCTGAAGCTCTCCACCGGGGTATTCGTTCTGTTCGCCGACGACGAATCATTCACCTTCATGAACCCCCAGGGCCATATGTTTGCGGGGTGGATAACTTTCAGCTCCTATCTGAAGTCGGGCGTCACGGTGGCGCAGGCGCAGGTTTTGATCCGCGCGAACGACCCTATCTACGAGATCGGGATGATGCTGGGGGGGCACCGCAAAGAGGACAAATTCTGGCACCAGACACTGACCAACCTGAGCACTCACTTCGGGGCTAAAGAAGAGGTTGAAACGCAAATCGTTTGCGTTGACAAGAAACGCCAGTGGAACAAGGCGAAGAACGTGTGGCACAACGCCGCTATCCGCTCGGGCATATACATGGCGGGAGCACCCTTCCGCTTGATGGCGAAACCCTTCCGAGCCAGCAAACAGCTCTGAGCTACGACGCGATCGTCGTCGGGGCAGGCCCCAACGGGCTCACCGCGGCGATCGAGCTCGCCTCCGCCGGCCTAAGTGTGGTCGTTCTCGAGGCCGAGGAATCGATCGGAGGCGGCACCCGTTCGGCAGAGCTGACTCTGCCCGGTTTCGCGCACGACATTTGCTCCGCCGTGCACCCGTTGGGGGCCGCCTCGCCTGCGTTCCGGATGCTGCCGCTGGAGAAGCACGGGCTTAGTTGGATTCAGCCCGACCTTCCCTTGGCTCATGCGCTGGATGGGGGCCGAGCCGCGGTTTTGCATCGATCGCTCGATGAAACCGTTGCCGGGCTGGGCGACGATGGGGCCGCGTGGCGGAAGCTGTTTGGCTCGCTTGTGGCAGGCTTCGACCACGTCGTCCCCTACCTGCTGGGCCCGCCCATTGCGGGGCGAGTATCCAAGCTTCCACCGCTGCCCGGGCTAAGAGGGATGTTGCGCTTTGCGGTCTCGGGATTGAGCTCGGTCACCGGCTTGTCCGGGCGCCGCTTCTCACTTGAAGAGGCGCCGGCGTTGCTCGGTGGGATGGCGGCGCACGCCATGCTTCCGCTCGATCGATCACCGACGGCGGGATTCGGTCTCTTGATCGGAGTCTTGGGCCATGGCGTGGGGTGGCCGATCGCTGCGGGAGGTTCCCAGAGCGTCGCCGACGCTCTGGCCGGCCATCTCCGCTCGCTCGGAGGAGAGATAGAGACCTCTCACCGAGTGCGCTCGATGAACGACGTTCCCAGTGCTCGTGCGACGCTCTTCGATCTCACGCCTCGCCGTCTGCTCGAGGTCGCCGGCGACCGCTTCCCCGAGCGTTTTCGCCGACGCTTGGAACACTTCTCGCTTGGACCCGGCGTGTTTAAGCTGGACTGGGCACTCGATGGCCCCGTGCCGTGGACCGCCGAGCCCTGCCGGCGGGCGGGGACCGTGCACCTCGGCGGGACTCTTGAAGAATTGGCTGCAGCGGAGGGTGCGGTCGCTTCGGGGCGTCATCCAGAGCGCCCCTACGTCCTCATCGCCCAGCAGAGCCTTTTCGATCCAAGCCGCGCGCCCGCCGGCAAGCACACGCTATGGGGCTACTGCCACGTCCCCAACGGCTCGAGCGTCGACATGACCGAGGCGATCGAGTCCCAGATCGAGCGCTTTGCTCCCGGTTTCAGGGATCTAGTCCTTGCGCGCAGCGTCATGGGACCGGCTGCAATGGAGACGCACGATGCGAACTTCATAGGCGGGGATATAAGCGGCGGCCTCCAGGACCTACGCCACATGTTCGTGCGTCCTTCCGCCCGCTGGAACCTGTACACGACTCCCGATGATGGCATCTACATATGCTCGTCGTCGACGCCGCCGGGGGGAGGAGTGCACGGGATGTGCGGTTACCACGCAGCGGGGGCCGCGCTGAAGCAGTCGTTCGGCATCCGCCGGGGGCCGAGCTAGAGAACTGCCTCCAGGAAGCGCCTGGTGCGGTCGTGCTGCGGGCTCTCTATCATCTGGTCGGGAGGACCTTCCTCCAGAATTATGCCCTCGTCGAAGAAGCACATCCGGTCGGCGACCTCGCGCGCAAAGCCCATCTCGTGCGAGACGACCATCATCGTCATGCCCTCCTCGGCGAGCGTCTTCATTACCGTTAGGACTTCGCCGATGAGCTCGGGATCGAGGGCCGAGGTGGGCTCGTCGAAGAGCATGATCTTCGGCCGCATGTTCAGCGCCCGGGCGATGGCTACGCGTTGCTTCTGGCCCCCGGACAGCCGGATCGGGTACTGCTCGGCTTTTTCCGACAGGCCCACTTTGTCCAGCAGCTCCTTGCCGCGCTCGGTGGCCTCCTCCTTGGACTCGCCCCTGACCGTCACGGGGGCCTCGATGAGGTTCTCCATCACAGTCAGGTGAGGGAAGAGGTTGAAGTCCTGGAAGACCATGCCCGCCTTCATGCGGATCTCCCGGATGTTGTCCTTG
>JBPCPZ010000097.1:0-14585 GCA_050998655.1 Actinomycetota bacterium | reverse complement strand
CGCGGGCCCACGTAGACCCATGCCGCCTTGACTACCTCTTGGTCTCCACCGCCCCCTGAGGAGCCGCCGGGAGAGTCACCGCCCCCAGACCCGGTCCCGCACGCCGCGGCCCCCACCAACAGGGCCGTCCCCGCGGCGATCAGCCTCGCCGCTCTGTTCACAGGGGGCCTGCGAGACCACCGCTTACTGCGGCCCGCCCTGCTCATGACCTTCATGTTCATCCCTGTTCCTCCCGGTTTGGCTGCGGCTACTCCAAGCGTATAGGGGTCTCCGGTGAAAGCCTAGTGTTGGAGCCATGTCGTCTGAGACTTCACAACGGGATCCCGAAGGCTCTGCGCGCCGCGCACTCGCCCGTCTCACCGCCCCGAAAAGCCCGCTCATGGAGCTTGCTCGGCGTTTCGAGTCCTCCGTGCATCAGCTCCTCGTGGTGGGAGGCTCGGTGCGCGACGCCTTCTTGGGCCGCGATCACGGCGACATCGACCTCTGCACCGACGCCAGGCCGGAGGAGACGCGCGCGCTGGTCGAGGCTGGAGCCGAGGCTCTGTGGCTGCAGGGAGTCGAGTACGGGACCGTGGGCGTGCTGTTCGGCGGGACTCGCTTCGAGATCACGACCTTTCGCACCGAGAGCTATGAGCCCGGCTCCCGTCATCCGCAAGTCTCTTTCGCCGACGACATCACTACCGACCTCTCACGCAGGGACTTCACGATCAATGCACTGGCGATCAGGCTCCCCGACCTCGAGCTGCTCGATCCATTCGGGGGCCGTGCCGATCTCAAGACCGGTGTCATCAAGTCACCAGTCGATCCCAAGCTGTCGTTCAGCGACGATCCTTTGCGCATGCTGCGAGCGTTTCGATTCTCCTCGCAGCTCGGCTTCGGCATCGAGAAGGAAACACTGGCGGCGATCACAGAGCTCAAGGAGCTCATCGGCTCCGTTTCGGCAGAGCGGATCAGAGACGAGCTCACCAAGCTGTTGTGCGGGCAGTCTCCGGGCGCAGCCCTTCTGGCGGCAGATTCCACTGGTGTCGTCGAGCTGTTCTTGCCGGAGCTGAGCGCGCTGAAGCTCGAGCAGGATCCCGTCCACAAGCACAAGGACGTTTTTCTGCACACACTCGCCGTCCTCGAGCAGGCGCCCCGGAAAGAAGAATTGAGGCTGGCGGCGTTGTTGCACGACATCGGCAAGCCGCGTACCCGTCGTATCGAGCCTTCGGGAGTCTCCTTCCACCATCACGAGGTGGTGGGGGCGAGGATGGCAGCTGATCGCCTGAAGGCGCTGCGGTATTCGAGTAGGACGGTCGCTGTCGTTGCCGAGCTGATCAGTCTGCACCACCGCTTCCATACCTACAGCCTGGGCTGGAGCGATTCTGCGGTGAGGCGATACGCGCGCGATGCGGGCCCCTTGCTCGCCGACCTCAACTCGCTGGTGCGGGCGGACTGCACCACGCGCAACCGCGCCAAAGCCGCCAAGCTCGCTGCGCGTATGGATGAGCTCGAGCGGCGCATCGCGGAACTGGCGGCACAGGAGGAGCTCGACAAACTGCGGCCAGACCTCGATGGGAGGCAGGTCATGGCCCATCTCGGGATCCCACCGGGGCCCCTCGTTGGCGAGGCGCTCGACTACCTCCTAGAGCTTCGTCTCGAGCGCGGTCCCCTGCCCGAGAAGGAGGTCTACGAGGAACTCGACAAATGGGCCGCCGGCCGGGAATTGAGCCCGTAGCCGGGTTGGTGGTTGAGGTTTGGTACGCCCGGTCGGTCGTTCGGAAATGAGCTCTAGGTCCCCAACATTCCCGCCTTGCTGAACGCAGCGCGCATCGCCAGAGCGGCCCCTATGCAGCAGACTCCAGCGGCGACCAGCGGTGTGCGCACCGCGTCCGACACGCCGAAGGCGACGAGAAAGCCCGCGGCCACCACGCTGGCGAGGTTGTAGAGGATGTCGTAGAGGGAGAACGCCCGCCCCCTGTATTCGTCCGGCATCCCCTCCTGCACCAGGGCGTCGACGGCGACCTTGGCCACGAAGGTTCCGTGCCCGGTGACGAGAGCCAGCACAAGCATCGCAGCCAGTGAGCCCACCCAACCGAGGGTGAGGAGTCCCAGTGAAGAGACCCCGAAGCCCACGAGGATGAGCTCGGAGCGCTCCAGCCTGGCCCCGAGCATCGGGGCGGTGGCGGCACCAATGAATGCGCCCACGCCCGCCGCCCCGAGCGCCAGCGCACTCGCCGACAAACGGCCGAACTGGTCCCCGGTCTGCGGAAACTGCTCCTTGATCACGAGGATGGTGGCTATCGCGACGAAGATGACGACCACTCTGAGGAGAAAGATCGCCGCCAGAGGCAGGCGCACAGGGGCTCTGCGCCACGCTTGACGTAATCCGTCCAACAGCTCGACTGCCACCCGGGCGATCTCCTTCGACAGCGCTGCGGTGGCGCGACGATCCGCCCTCATTGCGCTCCCAATGGAGGCTGCAGCGACGGCAGAGACTAGATAGAGGGCCGCGGCCAGCCCGAGGGCAGGGCCGGCACCGCTGTATGCGACTGCGGTCAGCCCCACAACTCCGCCCACGAGCGCGGCGATCATTCCACCTCCTCCCGATATCGAGTTGCCCTGCAGGAGGTGCTGCTCGTGAAGGGTGAGGGGTAGTGAGGCGCCCTTAGCGGTGAGGAAGAGGCGTCCCAGGCCCAACAGCAGCAGTGCGACCGCGTAGAGAGTGGTTTCGCTGGCACCCCCCATCAGGGCCACCATTGCTGCGATCAACAGGACCACTCGCAGAGCGCTCGTGGCTACCAGGATGCTGCGCCGCGCCCAGCGATCGACGAACACTCCCAAGAAGGGAGCAATCAAGGAGTAGGGCAAGAGCGTTAGGACGCTGACCTCGAGCACGCGTTGCGTGGTTCCCTGCCCCAACGGCTCCAGCACGAGGATGTTGGCGATGACGGCCTGCGAGGCGCCGTCGGCCGCCTGGGCGGCGAACTGAGTGCCGAGCAGCCGGCGGAAGTCGCGCCCGATCCACTCGGACCAGGGTTCCTGCGCGCCCGTAGTTGCCCGCCTCCTTCCCGGCAGGCGCGCAACGATAGTTTTCCTCACTCTCAGTGGCCCGACTCAGGGGTCCGGATGTGCCCTTAGGGGCTGCCGGTGCCCGCGGCCGAAGTAGGCGTGGTGAGGCCAGATGTGTGCCCATTACCGTGCGAGCCGTTGCTCGAGCTCGAACCGGCGATGAAGGCTTCGACCAGGTCGCGTGCGTGCGAGTCCGAGTGCTGCAGCGGAGGCGACTTCATGAAGTAAGAGCTTGGGCCCACCAGTGGTCCCCCGATGCCGCGGTCCATGGCGAGCTTGGCGCACCGCACCGCGTCGATCACGACCCCAGCCGAGTTGGGGGAGTCCCATACCTCGAGCTTCAGCTCCATTGAGATCGGCACGTCGCCGAACTCGCGGCCCTCGATCCGGATGTAGGCCCACTTGCGATCCTCGAGCCAGGGGACGTGGTCGGAGGGTCCGATGTGAATGTCCGAGGCGTCGATGCCGCGCGCAATCTGAGAGGTGACGGACTGCGTCTTGGAGATCTTCTTGGACTCGAGCCGACTGCGCTCGAGCATGTTCATGAAGTCCATGTTGCCGCCGAAATTGAGCTGGTAGGTCCGATCGATTACCACGCCCCGGTCCTCGAAGAGCTTCGCGAGCACCCGGTGTGAGATCGTCGCCCCCACCTGGCTCTTGATGTCGTCACCGACGATGGGCACCCCTGCTTCCTCGAAACGGCGCGCCCACGAGGGCGTGCTCGCAATGAAGACCGGCATGCAGTTGACGCAGCCCACTCCGGCCTCGAGAGCCTGCTCCGCGTAATGAACTGCGGCCTGCTCAGATCCCACCGGTAAAAAGTTGACGAGCACGTCGGTGTCGGTGTCACGGAGCACTTGGGCGACGTCCACCGGCTCGGCTGTGGATTCGGTGATGACTTGGCGGTAGTAGGTGCCGAGCCCGTCGGCGGTGGGGCCGCGTTGCACCACCACTCCGGTAGGTGTCACGTCCGAGAACTTCGTGGTGTTGTTGGGCTCCGCCCCGATGGCCTCGCCCAGATCGGTCCCCACCTTGGTGGCGTCGACGTCGAAGGCGCAGGAGAACTCGACGTCGGAGACGTGATAGGGGCCGAGATTGACGTGCATCAGCCCAGGCACCTGCTCCTCGGAGCGTGCCTTGGCGTAGTACTCGATCCCCTGCACGAGCGCCGCAGCGCAGTTGCCCACTCCTACCAGCCCAACTCTCACTCTACCCATGTCTTCTTCCTTTCTTCCCCAGTTTTCCCATGCGGCCGCAGGGCCGCAGCTCAATCGGTCCGAGCGTGGTTGTCGGGTTCCTTCTCGCTGATGATCAGCTCGTCTATCCAGGCGATGTCGTTCTGAGTGGCTGCCATGTCGTGACTCTGAAGCGACAGCGAATAGCGATCCATGCGACCCTTGTAGTCGTTCAGATTTGCTTTGAACTGTGCAAGCTTTTCCTGCAGGTAGGCCCGTCGCCGCTCGAGCAGCGCGAGCCTTGTCTCGGGATCGAGGTAGCGGAAAAAGGCGAGACGCAGTGAGAAGCGCTCCTGGTCCACCGGCGCTCCGGTCTCTTCCAGGAGCTGTACGAACAGTTTTTCACCGTGCGGGGTGAGACGGTAGACGGTACGGCGCCGTTGGTTGCTGCGGCTCGCGGCGCCGGCCGTGGGGTCGTCGGTGAGCTTGACTACGGCCCCGGCTCGCGCCAGTCGCCGCAAGGTGGGGTAGAGCGATCCCCAAGACACGCCCCATAGCGGCCCCAGCATCGCGGTGAGCTGCTTGCGCAACTCGTAGCCATGCATGTCCCGGCTCTTCAGGAGGCCGAGGACGGGCAGCTCGAGCATGCCGGAGGTTTTCACGATTTTATCTTATCCGATATATCGATCCGATATATCGGCCGCCCCTGCTACCACCCAGACCGCCCCTACCACCCAGACCGCCCCGCCCCCCTGAGCGGGTGGCAGATGTCCACGGTCCGCTTCTACACACGAAAAAGCGTGGGCACGTGTCCACAGTCCGCTTTTGTCCACACGGCTGCTCCCCGTGGTCGAGACCTCCAACCTGAGCTGCGACGGGCTTCCGGTACCCCTCCCCTGCCGTTTACCATCTGCACCATGGTTATTTCCTCGGGGAGGTCGTTCGACCCGCACCGGCCTCCGGGCATGGTCGGACCCGTGGTCGACTACACGCTGGCTCGTCGCTCGGCGATCTCGTCACTGCGCCGAGGACGACTCGACACATCCGATGTCTGCGACGCTCATCCCGAACTCTTGCGGGCAGCCAAGAACATCGGCGACGCCCTACCAGGGCAGTGCCCGATCTGCTCACACGAGTCGCTGCGCTGGGTCCGCTACGTCTACGGCGATGAGCTCAAACGAGACAGTGGCCGGGTCGTCTACCCTGCGGCGTGGTTGTCGGAGCTCGCCACCGCCCACGACAGCTTCACCTGCTACCTCGTGGAGGTGTGCGTTGACTGCGCGTGGAACCATCTGGTGCGGTCCTACATGGCCGGGCGCCGCTATCAGGCGGTCGCCTCTCATCCCAGCAGCCGGGGGCGGCGCTAAAGGAGTCCCCTTCCAGCCCTTGCCGGTAAGAGATGACGAATAGTTCCGAAGTTCGGCCTTCGGCGCGGCCGCGCCGGCCATGGACCCGTTTCCTGTGGCTGCTACCGCTTCTCGCACTGGTGGCGGGACTGGTCGGAATATTGATCGTCTATGCCCTCGCTTCGGTTCCCTTGCCTCGACAGGTGAAGCTCCCCTCGGCGGCCGAGGTTTTCGACCGAGACGGAGAGCTGATCGGCATATTTGCAGGCGAGGAACGACGGTTCACGATCGACACCAAGCGACTTCCGCCGCGCGTCTGGCGAGCGGTGATCGCGGCGGAAGACCGTGATTTCTTCGAGCATCAGGGAGTCTCTCCTAGAGCAGTGATCAGGGCCGCATGGGCGGACCTGACCGGGGGTCAGATCAGCCAAGGCGGCTCCACCATCACGCAGCAATACATAAAGAACGCGGTGTTGCACGACGCCTCCCGCACGCTCGAGCGCAAGGCGAGAGAGGCAGTGCTGGCGCTCAAGCTCGAGCGGGCCTTCTCGAAGCGCCAGATTCTCGGCTTCTACCTGAACACGATCTATCTAGGGCGAGGGGCCTACGGCATAGAGGCGGCGGCGCGCAGCTACTTCGACAAGCATGCAACCGAACTGACCCTGTCTGAGGCCGCCTACCTGGCCGGCATCATCCCGGCCCCCGAGTCTTATCAGCTCGACCGGCAGCCGCGAGCCGCGAAGGAGCGCCGGGAACGCGTGCTCACTCAGATGCGGGATCAGGGATACATCACCCAGGACCGTATGGCCGAAGCCATGCAAGCGAAGCTCAGGCTTGCACCTTCGCCCGCAGCCGGTACCCAGAAGGCCGCCTACTTCATGGAATGGTTGCGCAAGGATGTCCTGGAGCCCCAGCTCGGGGCGCGCCTGTACACATCCGGGCTACAGATCCACACCACGCTCGACCTCGACATGCAGGCTCAGGCGGAGTCGGCCGTCTCCTCGTTGTTGCAGAAAAGGTCGGAACCTCAGGCTGCGCTGGTGGCGCTCACCCCGAAAGGTTCGCTCCGCGCCTTGGTCGGCGGCCGCCGTTTCGAAAATGTGCAGGCGGCGCGCGGCTTCAACTTCGCCACCGACAACCGGCGTCAGCCGGGCTCGGCGTTCAAGCCCTTCACGCTGTTATCGGCAATCGAGCAGGGGATCTCGCCAATGTCTCGGTTCCCCGGGCCGAGCCCCGCGACGATCTCCGATCCCGTCTGTGCCAACCCCGACGGGACGCCGTGGCAGCCGGAGAACTACGGAGGCGCGTCCTACGGCACGATCACCCTCGACGAGGCGACCACGAACTCGGTCAACACTGTCTACGCCCAGCTCATCGCGGAGATTGGACCCGCCTCCGTTGCCGGTTTGCTGGAGAGATTCGGTTTCAGCGGGCCTTCCGGAGCCGAGGTCGCGGCGCGGTGCTCGCTGGCCTTGGGCGGAAGTGACGTGGACGTTACACCTCTCCAAATGGCGCGCGCCTACGCCGGCTTCACTGCGCGCGGCGCCGAGCCCGATGTGTCACCTGTTCTCTACGTCGAGGACCAGGACGGTAACTGCGTGCTGGAGTACGGCGACCAGCGCGAGACGAGGTGCGGGAGTGAGCGTCGCGCGGCGGGCAGGCGAGTGGTGGAGCGAAACTCCGCCGATGTACTGAACCAGGTGCTCACTCACGTCGTTTCCGGGGGCACGGCTACGGCCGCGGATATCGGTCGCCCCACAGCCGGCAAGACGGGGACTACCCAGAACAACGTCGACGCTTGGTTCGCCGGCTCGATTCCTCAGCTCACCACGGTCGTGTGGATGGGCTATCCGAGGCTCGAAGACAAGGACTTGGTGCCGCAGATGCGGTTCTGTACCGACGCGGAGTTGTGTCGCCCGGTGCAGGGCATCGATGTCACCGGTGGATCCTTTCCGGCGCGAATCTGGGCGGCCTTCATGGCCGAAGCAGTGGCCGGTACTCCGGTGGAGGAGTTCGCTACCCCCGTGGACCTTCCGAGCGAGGTGCTCAACTCCCCGCCGCCTCCGTCCCCCAGCCCCACGCCCAGCCCCAGTCCCACGCCGAGCCCCAGTCCGAGGCCCACCCCCACGCCAAGCCCCAGTCCCGGGCCGAGCCCCGGTCCGAGCCCCAGCCCGAACCCCAGCCCGAACCCCAGCCCCACCCCGAGCTCAAATCCCGCGCCGAGCCCCAGCCCGAACCCCTCTCCGACACCGGCCCCCAGCCCCTCGCCGGCAGTCTCTCCCAACCCGGCCGCCAGTCCCGGCCCTTAGTGCCGCGCAAGGGAGGACCCGGCCCGGAGGTTTGGTGTGAAACCGGTGCTTGCGGCGCGTTTGCTACCAGGGAAGCTCTCGGTACGAGCACCTTGGCGCAATCAACGTGATGCGGGAGCGCGGACTTGCTCTCGTGCTGGTGTCGTGTGCCCTGTCGCTCTTGGCCGCCTATGCCTTGAAGAGTCAGTGCACGCGCTTGTCGTGGGACGGCAGCCAGTACGAACGCCTTTGCTACAACGACATCCAGGCGCTTTATGAGGTTCGTGGGCTGGCCGGAAATGAGTTCGTCTACATACACGGGGACCTCGGGGAGCAAGGGCTTGTGGGGGGGGCCATTGAGTATCCGGTCGTGACGGGGGTGTTCATGTGGCTTACCTCCAGACTGGTCTCGGACTTCGGCGCCTTCCTGACTATCAGCGCGTTGGCGCTCGCCCCCTTCGCGCTGCTCTCGGCGGGGCTGTTGCACGATCTCGCCGGACGCCGCGCTCTCCTGTGGGCGCTCGCTCCCGCCCTGGTTCTCTACTCCTTCCACAACTGGGACCTTCTCGCCGTCGCGGCCCTCTGCGGAGGAGTGTGGCTGTGGTCACGGAACCGTCCCCTGGCCGCCGCCGCCGCGCTGGGGTTGGGGGCTGCAGCAAAGCTTTTCCCCGCGCTCTTGCTCGCACCGCTTGCGCTCGAGCGCTGGGCCAGGGGGGACAGGCGCACCGCAGGACTGGTCGTAGCGGTGGGGGCGGCGACCGTAGGAATGCTCAACCTTCCCTTCATCGTGGCGAACTTTGACGGGTGGTGGGCCACCTATGCCTTTCACAGCCGCCGCACCGCCGACTTCAACGCCTTCTACACCTGGGGCTTCCCGAGCCTTGCCGGCGATCCGCAGGCGCTGAACCTGGTGAGCCTGGGGCTGAGCGTGATCTCTTGGGGGGCCGCGTTGGGCCTCGGCTGGAGGCGTCGAAGCTCCGAGGCCGTGCCGGTCTATCCGTTTCTGCAGGTCTCGGCAGCCATGGTCGCCGCATTTCTGTTGTGGAGCAAGGTCCACTCTCCTCAGTTCGCCCTGTGGATCCTGCCCTTCTTTGTGCTCCTGCAGGTGAGCGCGGGCTGGTGGCTCGCCTACGCCCTCGCCGATCTCGCCGTGTACGTGGGAATCTTTCGCTGGTACTACGACTTCAGCCTGACGGGCGACCAGCTCACCTGGACTGCGGCCAAGACCGTGCTGGTGGCGGGAGTGTGGGGACGGGCGGTCCTTCTCGCCTGCCTCTTCGTCGTCTTCTTAAGGGCTTCGCGCTCAACTCGAGCGCCGTCCGTTCCGGCGCAGGCTGCCGGGCGCCGCCGGCTTTCGGAGTAGGAAGCACCCCGGCGCTGGGTCGTGGTCGATCTCGGATCTGTGGCGCGCGCCACACCCCGTGTCGCAGCCATGTGCTCAAGTGAGGGGAACAGACCGGCACCCGGAGAGAGCTTTGGGGAGGTGATAGCATGAACTGCCTTGACGGCGAAGCCGTCCCGCATCCCCTGCCCCGCAGCCCAACGGCACCATGTCGGGCGGTATCAAGACGGGGCCTCGGCCAGGCTTGCCCCCCGAGTCCACAGGAGGAATGAAGCGTGCGTAGTTATGAAGCGATGGTGATCGTCGATTCCCGCCTCGAAGAGGGGGATATCCAGAAGGCCGTGGGCAGGTTCAACGCGGTCATCACCGACGGTGGCGGCAAGGTGACGGGCGTCGAGCGTTGGGGTGTCCGCAGGTTCGCATATGAGATAGATCACAAGAACGAGGGCTACTACTTCGTCACGAACTTCCAGGCCGCCGAGGACATCGTCGAGAGGCTCAACCAGACCCTTCACGTCTCGGACGAGTACATCCGCGGCAAGATCTTCCGGCCCGAGTAAAGCTTTCCGCCTCGAGCCATTCCAAGTCACAAGCTCAGATCCAGATTCAGGGGCCCAGAGAAAGGAAACAGCATGGCATCCGACAACACGGTGACGCTGGTGGGCAATATCACCGACGATCCCGAGCTTCGTTTCACCCCCTCGGGGGCAGCCGTCGCCAACTTCACAGTCGCAGTCAACAGGCGCTACAAGAACAACGAGGGGCAGTGGGAAGACAAGCTCGACGGCTTCTTCCGGTGTAACTGCTGGCGGGATATGGCCGAGAACGTCGCCCAGTCATTCCGCAAGGGGACCAGAGTGGTCGTCGTGGGCCGCCTCCAGCAGCGCTCCTGGGACGACCCCGATGGCAATCGCAGGTCGGTGTTCGAGGTCCAAGTGGACGAGGTGGGCCCATCGCTGAGGTGGGCGAGCGCCACGATCGAGAAGTCGCAGCGCTCGTCTGGGGCCTCGTCTGGGGCCTCCGGAGGGGATTGGGCTTCGGCCCCAGCCCCAGCCTCGGCCCCTTCCTCCGCGCCGCAACCGGCTCCCGTGTCTTCGGGCCCCTCAGATGAAGGAGGTTTTTAATGCACCTTTGCGTAATTCCCGCCGCACCAGAACATCCCTGCATCGACGATGGCGGCGTTCCACGGCTCCGCCGAGGACGGAATTGGGATTCAATCTGTCGCTCACGTACCCTCCGGGTACGCTCGACTCCTCGCGCCTTGCCCACGGCTCCGCCGAGGGCGGAATTGGGATTCTTTTCCCCGCGCAGGGCCGCCCTGGATGCTGACGCTACTTCCGCGCAGGAGCATTGATGGCTCGAGATCGCCGCGAGCGGCGCTCGACTCGCTCGGCGCCGGGTAAGCCTCCCCGCAAGGGAAAGCGCAAGTTTTGTCAGTTCTGCGCCGACAAGTCGAAGCGCATCGACTATAAGGACATCGCCATGCTTCGCAAGTTCATGAGCGAGCGGGGAAAGATCCGGGCCAGGCGAGTTACCGGAAACTGCACCCAGCATCAACGCCGAGTGGCGACCGCCGTCAAGAACGCGCGGGAAGTGGCTCTGCTGCCGTACACGTCTCGTTGAGGGAGCGGCCGTGAAGGTGATTCTGGCAACAGACATCGACAAGTTAGGGCTGCGAGGGGATGTGGTCACCGTAGCCGACGGCTACGCGCGCAACTACCTCGTGCCCAAGGGACTTGCGTTGCCTACGACCAAGGGCTCGTTGCGTCAGGCCGAGCAGATGAGGCGCTCGCGCGAGGAAGCCGAGCGCAGGCGCAAGCAGAAAGCCGTCGCGCGCGTCTCGGTTCTCGGCGCGCAGCCGGTCTACATCTCGGCTCGCGCAGGTGAAGGGGGCCGGCTGTTCGGATCGGTCACGCGCTCGGACGTCGCCCGGGCAGTTGAGGAGCAGCTCGGCGAGGCGATCGACCGCCATAGCGTGCGCCTCGACGACCCTATACGAGTGCTCGGCACGCATGCGATCGAAGTACATCTCCACGAGGAAGTCAATGCGCTCGTGAACGTCGAGGTCATCGCGCACGAGGAGGAATAGCGCCTACGGGCTGAGTGAGGGTCAGATGTTCATGAAAGATCATCCCACCACTACTCGGCCCGAAGTCCACAGCGTTATCGACGGCTTCTACCCTTCTGACCCGCGCCTGGGGGGCTTATCCACGCCGTCCACACCCCTCTTGTAACCCACAGGGCACGGCGCATACCGTCCCAGAAAGGCCCCCTGGGCCCATGTGGCAGCCGGCCAGCCGGGCTGTCGTACCCGTGTGCTGAAATTGCAGGGACGTTATTCGGAATAGCGAGAGGGAAAACTAGTGGCGCAACGCGCTTCGCTTCAACCGGTGGTGCATAGCCGGATCCCGCCGCACAACCTCGATGCCGAGCTATCAGTGCTCGGGGCCATGCTCGAGTCCAAAGAGGCTATTGCCAACGTCGTCGAGGTGGTTCAGCCGGGGGACTTCTACAAACCCAGCCACACCGAGATCTACGAGGCCATCTTGTCGCTCTACGGCCGCGGCGAGGCTGCTGACGCCATCACTTGTGCAGAGGAGCTGAACCGCCGGGGAATGCTCGAGACAATCGGGGGCAAGCCCTATATCCACGGGCTGCTCGAGGCCTATCCCACCGCCTCCTCGGCCGGTCACTACGCCCGCATCGTCGAGGAGCACGCACTGTTGAGGCGGCTGATCGACGCCGGTAACAAGGTCCAGGAAATCGGTTTCTCGATACCCGAGGACGTGGCCGAAGGGCTCGATGCCGCCGAGGAGCTCGTCTACGAGGTCGGCAACCGGCGCCTGCGCGACGACATTCAACCGATCCGTCCCCTTCTCCACGAGAACATGGAGATGATCGAGGCGCTCTACGAGCGCGGCGAGAGCGTCACCGGGCTCGCCTCGGGCTTCTCGGACCTGGACGATATGACGGCCGGCTTTCAGCCTTCGAATCTCGTAATCATCGCAGCGAGGCCGTCCATGGGGAAATCGGCTCTGATCGCAGACATTTCTCTTCATGCTGCGCTTCACCAGCGGCAGACGATCGTGATGTTCTCTCTCGAGATGTCTCGCCACGAGCTTGTCCAGAGATTTCTCTCCTCAGAAGCGCGTGTCGATTCCCAACGGATTCGGCGAGGCTCTCTGCAAGAGCAGGACTGGTCGCGGCTTTCCAGCGCACTCGGCCGGCTGGCCGAGGCACCAATCTTCATCGACGATTCTGCCAACATCACGCTGATGGAGATGCGTGCCAAGTGCCGGCGGCTCAAGGCTAAGTTCGGCCTCGGCCTGGTGGTGGTGGACTACCTCCAGCTGATGCAGTCTCCTCGTAGGTCCGAGACCCGCGCCCAGGAGGTGTCTGAGATTTCGCGCTCGCTGAAGATCCTGGCTCGCGAGCTCGAGGTGCCGGTCGTGTGCGCCTCGCAGCTCAACCGTGGGGTCGAAACCCGCACCGACAAGCGCCCTCTGCTGGGGGATCTGCGTGAATCCGGCAGCATCGAGCAGGACTCAGACCTGGTCGTGTTCATCTATCGCGACGAGGTCTACAACCAGGACACCGACCACCGAGGCGAGGCCGAGCTCATCGTCGCCAAGCAGCGCAATGGCCCCACGGGAACGGTGAGGCTTGCGTTCATGAATCAGTACACGAAGTTTGCATCGATAGCCCGCGGCGGTTTCTGAGTAACAAGTCCAGACTTCACTCAGTACACCTCCATAAACTGGCGAATGGCCGGTGCAGAGCATTCCAGCCGCTCGGCCCCCAGGCCGGCGTGGATGCGGAGGGGGCGTCGCGTTCGCGTCGAGTTTGCGCTTTGTTCACATTTTGGTACTACCGTTACGGTATGTCCTCTGTAGCCAAATCGATCCCTGTCGCCCCTCGGCCTTATATCAACGACAGGCTGATAAATCGCGAGCTGTCCTGGGTCGACTACGCCGCCAGGGTGCTCCATCGGGCCGAGGACCGGAACTCTCCGCTGTTGGAGCGAGTCAAGTTTCTGGCAATCTTCGCGTCGCTCCTGGACGAGTTCTACATGGTCCGGATCGCCGGCCTGAAGCGGCAGCTCGCCGCCGGCCTGGTGGTTCGCTCCCCCGAGGGGATGACCCCCCGCGAGCAGCTGCGAGCGCTCGCGGGCTGCCTGGCCCCTCTTGTGGTACAGCATGCGGAGATCTTCCGTGATGAGGTGTTGCCCCGTTTGGGCGACGAGGGAATCAAGGTCGTGCGTTGGAAGGAACTGGACTCGGATCCCCGGCGGGAACTTGACCAGATGTTTGCCCAGCACATCTTTCCCGTACTGACGCCGCTGGCGGTGGATCCGGGGCACCCGTTCCCTTATATCTCGAACCTTTCCCTGAATCTGGCGGTCCGGGTACGCGACCGCAATAGTGATGAGCTGCACTTTGCCCGCGTCAAGGTGCCTCCGGTGCTGCCACGCTTCGTCGTCGCCGCCGAGCGCTCCTGTCTGGTCCCTTTGGAGGACTTGATCGCGGCCCACCTGGACCGGCTTTTCCCGGGTATGGATATCGTCGAGCATCACGCCTTTCGCGTCACCCGTAACGCGGACCTCGAGATCAACGACGACGGCGCGGAAGACCTTTTGCAGGCGTTGGAGGAAGAGCTCGTCAGGCGGCGGTTCAGCCCGGCGGTGCGTCTTGAGATCGAAACGGACATGTCGCTGCATGTGCTCGATGTGCTCAAGAGAGAGCTCGAAGTCGAGCCCATCGATGTTCATCGCCTGCCCGGCCCCCTCGATCTCGGAGGGTTGATGACCCTTTACGATATCGAACGGCCCGACCTAAAGGACGACCCGATCTCGCCGGCGACCCATCGGCAGTTGATCGCGACCGACGATGCACCCAGCGACATGTTCCGGGCGTTGAGTGCGAACGACGTGCTGGTGCAGCACCCATACCATTCCTTCGCGACCAGCGTAGAACGGCTGATCGAGCAAGCTGCTTCCGATCCCAACGTTCTCGCGATCAAGCAGACGCTGTACCGCACGTCGGGCGACAGTCCCGTGGTCGACAAACTTATCGACGCGGCGGAAGCAGGCAAGCAAGTGGTCGTGCTGGTTGAGATCAAAGCCCGCTTTGACGAACGCGCCAACATCGGCTGGGCGAGAGCCTTGGAGAAGGCGGGTTGTCATGTCGTGTATGGACTGGTGGGGCTCAAGACGCACGCGAAGCTCTTGTTGGTAGTTCGACAGGAGAAAAACTCACTTCGTCGCTACGTTCACATCGGCACAGGAAACTATAATCCCAAGACCGCTCGTTCTTACGAAGACCTGGGACTGTTTACGGCCGATGCCAGCCTGTGTGCGGAGGTCGGCGAGCTCTTCAACTACCTC
>JBPCPZ010000003.1:0-7534 GCA_050998655.1 Actinomycetota bacterium | reverse complement strand
CGAGGGAGCGGGGAGAGAGGGGGAAGTGGGTGGGCCCGTGCCCCCACCCCTGCCCGGCTGCCCCCGGGCTCTCGCCGACGACGGCCATCACCGCCGGCGTCTCTCAGATCTCACCCACGTGCTCAGCGCGGGCTTTCCCGTCTACACCTTTGACCCACCCACTCGAGAGACTTTGGTGACGGTCGAGAACGACGGCTTCTACGTCCAGAAGTGGACGCTCGGCGAGCACTCGGGCACCCACATGGACTGCCCCGGGCACTTCGTGCGCGACGGCCGCCGCGCCCCCGAGATGACGCTCAAGGAGTTGCTGGTCCCGATCGTCGTGGTGGACCTCTCGCAGCGCGCCGCCGGGGATCCCGACGCCGCCGTGTCCGTCCGCGACCTGGTGCGCTTCGAGCGCCGCCACGGACGCATCCCGAAGGGGGCTGTAGTGGCGATGTTCTCGGGCTGGGAGACCCGGGTGGGCGATCCTGCCGCCTACAAGAACGTCGGCGCGGACGGCAAATACCACTTCCCCGGCTTCGGTATCGACGCGCTCGAGTGGCTGCTCGACCGGCGACACATCAGCGCCATCGGCGTCGACACGTTGAGCTTGGACGTCGGCGAGTCCACCACCTTCGAGGTCCACCTGACCCTGCTCGGCGCCGACAAGTACGGGTTGGAGAACCTCGCCCACCTCGAGTCGATACCGCCGCACGGCGCCCACGCGTACGTGGGCCTGATCCCGTGGCAAGAGGGCTCGGGTGGGCCCTGCCGCGTCATCGCAACCTGGTAGGGAGGACTTTTCGCGCTGGGCATTCGCCACAATAGCGCGCGGAAAGGTTCGCGGATCCGTGACGGGGTGCGGTCTGAGGGCTAGAGTGGCCTTCAGTACAGAGGAGTTGCCGCCGGAGCGAGACGGGGCGCCGTATGGAGTCACCGGAGTCAGCGTTCAGAGCCTTCACGCCACCCTTCCGTAGGGAAGATTGCGTCAATTGCGGAGCCCAAAGCCCTTCAGGAAGAACATGGTAAAGGCCGATAATGACGGCATCATGCCAGTTATCACTTGTTTCTACTGCTCCTCCTACGCCACCGAAGAGATGCCCTTGGCGGTCAACGGGAACGAGGTACAGCTGAGGCTATGCCGACGCCACGCCAAGTCTCACGCCCCAGCTGCCCCGAAGAAGGCCCCCCGGGTGCAGGCCATAGTTCCGACCAAGCCCAGGGCTCGCAGCTTCCGTCTCCTTCGATCCCGCCTCGATCCGGCCGAGTAGCCGGCGCGGGCAGCGGCCCGCAGGCGAGACTGGAGTCGGCGCCTTCGTGACCCGCGCTTGAGGTCTCCGTGACCCGGAGCCGCGTCGGGATCGATGTGGGCGGGACCTTCACCGACCTGGTCGCGCTCACCGGCGAGGGGATCGTTACCGCCAAAGTTCCCTCTACTCCCGAGAACCAGTCGCAGGGAATCATGGGCGCACTGGCCGCGGCCGGTGTGGAAGCCGTCGAGGTGCTGGCTCACGGAACCACAGTGGCGACCAACGCTTTGCTCGAGCGCAAAGGGGCCCGCACCGCTCTCGTCACCACCGAGGGGTTTCGCGACATCATCGAGATCGGGCGCCAGGATCGGCCCTCCCTCTACGATCTGACGGCCACCCGGCCCCCGCCACTCGTGACGCGCGACCTCCGCTTCACGGTGCCCGAGCGCATGGGTCCCGAGGGCGAGATCGAGCCCCTCGACGAGGCCGCTCTCGGGGAGATCGGCACCCTTCTCGCAGAATCGGGAGCAGAGGCGGTAGCGATCTGCTTCTTGTTCGCTTTTCTCCATCCCGCTCACGAGCGGCGCGCGGCAGAGATCCTGCGCGCCCGGCTCCCGGGTGGTGTGCCGGTGCTGGCGTCCTCTGAGGTGGTGGCCGAGTTCAGGGAGTTCGAGCGCTTCTCGACGACCGTGGCGGCCGCCTACCTGACACCGCGACTGTCCTCCTATCTCGACGAGCTGAAGGCTCGCTGCGACGAGGCCGGTCTTCCGTCCCCCCTCGTGATGCAGTCGTCGGGCGGGATCGTGGACATCGAAGAGGCAGGCTCGAACGCGGCCGGGTGCGTTTTGTCCGGCCCCGCCGGGGGAGTGGTGGCCGCCGCCCACATCGCCGCTCTCTCCGGGTTCGCCGACGCCGTCAGCTTCGACATGGGTGGGACCAGCACCGACGTCGCTCCGATCATCGAGGGCCGCGTCGCGACTTCCACCGAGTCGGTGGTCGCCGGCGTGCCGCTCAGGCTGCCGATGGTCGACGTCCACACCGTGAGCGCGGGGGGCGGCTCGATTGCCTGGAGCGACGAAGGAGGGGGCCTGCGGGTAGGCCCCGGCTCGGCCGGCGCCGATCCCGGGCCCGCGGCCTATGGTCGGGGAGGTGAGGCCCCTACGGTCACCGACGCCGACCTCACCCTCGGCTTCCTGGCGGACGGCGCCACGCTGGGAGGCGAGCTGAAGCTCGATCGGGAGCGCGCAACACAGGCGCTCGCCACCCTCGGCGATGCTCTGAAGCTCGATCCCACGGAGACGGCCCTCGGCGTGGTGCGAGTCGCCGAGGCGGAGATGGCTCGCGCCCTGCGCGTGGTCACCGTCGAACGCGGCATCGATCCGCGCACCTTCGCACTGATGGCGTTCGGAGGCGCAGGTCCGATGCATGCCTGCGCCTTGGCCGAGGAGCTGTCGATGACGGCGGTATTGGTGCCGCGCGCCTCCGGTGTGCTGAGCGCGCTGGGCCTAGCCCTCTCGGACATCCGACGGGATCGGGTGGTGGCCGTCCACCGCCCGCTCGACCAGGATGCCGGCTCCGTTCTCGAGAGCGCGTTTGTAAAGCTCGAACAGCAAGCCTCCGCCGAAGGCTCCAGCCGAGAGCGCTTCGCCGACCTGCGCTATGCGGCGCAGTCTCACGAGCTCACGGTCGAAGCCGACGACCTCTCCGACCTGCGCGTCCGCTTCGATGAGCACCACGAGCGGCGCTACGGCTACGCGCTGCCGGACGAACGGGTTGACGTGGTCAACCTGCGCTCGGTCGAGACGGTTCCAGTGGAGGCCCCCGCTCTACCGGCCGTGCCCGCCCCCCACGCCGAGCGCCCCCCTCCGCGCCCGGTCAACCTCGACGGGGACTGGATCGAGGTCCCGGTGTGGCAGCGGAGCGACATGGGCACGGGCTCGACGGTCGAGGGACCCGCCGTGGTGGAGCTGGCCGAGGCGACCTGCGTCGTGCGCCCGCAGTGGGAGGGCGTCGTCGACGACTCTGGGACATTGGTGCTGCGTGCCTCCGATGCTTGACCCGGTGAGCCTGTCCGTGCTGCAGAGCGCGCTCGCCGGAATCGCCGAGGAGATGGGGGCCTTGCTGGTGCGGGCGTCCTACTCCTCGAACATCAAGGAGAGAAAGGACTGCTCGGCGGCGCTGTTCGACGCCTCCGGCACCCTGGTTGCCCAGGCCGAGCACATTCCCGTGCATCTCGGGGCGATGCCCGAGGCGGTGGCCGCCGTAGCGCTGCGCGACCCGGAGCCCGGTGACGTGTTCATCGTCAACGATCCCTTCACCGGCGGCAGCCACCTGCCAGACATCACGCTCGTGTCGGTCTTGTGGCACGGGGGCGAGCGCCTCGGTTACGGGGTGACCCGCGCTCACCACTCGGATGTCGGGGGCATGCGGGCGGGCTCGATGCCGGCCGATTCAAGCGAGCTGTTCCAGGAGGGCGTCATCATTCCTCCGGTGCGTCTGGTGCGCGGAGGCGACACCTGCCATGACGTGCTCGAGCTCATCCTCGCCAACTGCCGGACCCCCAAGCTCCGGCGCGGCGATCTCAGGGCGCAGCTCGCCGCCAACCGGCTCGCCGCCACGCGCCTCGAAGAGCTAATCGAAAGACGCGGCGCGCAGACGGTGCGCACGGCCTTCGAGGAGGTCGTGTCCTACGGTGAGCGGCGCGCCCGCGAGCTCGTTGGACGGCTGCCGGACGGCGTCTACGAAGCCTCCGGCGAGATCGAGGGTGACGGCCATTCGGACGACGACTTCCGCATCGCCGCCTCTGTGGTAATCGAGGGCGACGGCATGACAGTCGCTTTCGACGGCAGCGCCCCCCAGGTTGCCGGCAACGTCAACTGTCCCTTGGCCGTGACACGCGCCGCCTGCTTTTTCGCCTTGAGGGTGCTCCTGCCATCGGACGTGCCCAGCAATGAAGGCGTGCACCGGGTCATGTCGATATCCGCTCCTGAACGAACCCTCGTCAACGCCGCTCGACCCGCGGCAGTCGTCGCGGGCAACGTCGAGACCAGCCCGCGGATCGCCGACACGGTGCTCATTGCGCTCGCCCAGGCGACCGATCTGCCCGCTCAGGGCCAGGGCACGATGAACAATCTCGTGATCGGCGGTGAGCGGTGGACCTACTACGAGACGCTCGGCGGGGGGCAGGGCGCGTCCTCCAGGGGGACGGGGGCGTCGGGCGTCCATGTCGGCATGACGAACACGCTGAACACTCCGATCGAGGCGTTGGAGCTCGAGTACCCGTTGCGGGTCGAGCGGTACGAGCTTGTTTACGGAAGCGGCGGCGAAGGACGACACCGGGGCGGCGACGGATTGGTGCGCGCGGTGCGCGCCCTGGAGAAAGCAAACCTGTCGCTGTTGACGGACCGGCGCCGGCACCGGCCCCGGGGGGCCGCCGGGGGTGGCGATGGCGGTACTGGAGCCAACCTCGTAAACGGCGCCGAGCTCGCCCCCAAAGCCGGCGCTCGCCTGGCTCCGGGCGACGTGGTCGAGGTACGCACACCCGGCGGAGGGGGCTGGGGGGAGAGGGACCCCGACTGAGCGCGCCCACACACTGCCGGGTGGTGGTCGGTCATGCAGCAACCTTTATCCACCACTCGGCGAGGTGTCCACCTCCACCGCTATGCGATCTCCATCGAGCTCGGCTCGGATCTGGCGGAACGAGGCCACGACATGGTCGGCGGCCACGAGCCGATCTGGCCCCATGGTCGTCGTCAGGCCGATCGTCGTCATGCCCGCGGTCCGGCCCGACTCGATTCCTGCGGGAGCATCCTCGAACACAACGCACTCATCCGGCGTGACACCGAGCCCGGCGGCAGCGCTGAGATAGGGCTCCGGGTCGGGCTTGCCCGCCGCTACGTCCTCGGATGTGATCACTCTCGCGGGCGGCCGCAGCCCGATGGCGGCGAGGCGTGCGGCCGCCTGGGCTCTCGTTCCCGAGGTCACGACCGCCCAACTCCCGGCCGGCAGCGAGGCGAGCAGCTCGAGCGCCCCCTCGACCGGAGACACGGTGGGGATCTGCTGCTCCTGCGTGCTCTCGATCGCTCGAGCCTCCTCGGTGGGCTCCAGCCCGGGCGCCACGTCGCCGATGATCTCCGCCGTGGGGCGGCCGTGGACCTGGGTGGCCAGGCCGGCATCGAGCCCGAGCGACTCGGCCCACGCCTCCCATGTCGCCTCGACCAGCGCGGTTGTGTCGGCGAGGACCCCGTCGAGATCGAAGAGCAGCGCCTTGCACACCAGTCGTTGAGTCATCGGGAGATTGTGACCCGGCCGCCCGGCCGCCATGAACGTCAGGGCAGGGTGGCAGTGGTCCACTGTCCGCGTCCGCCCACAGTTTCCTGTGGGTAGATGTCCACAGTCCGCGTTTGCCACCCCGCGACAGCGAGTCCCGGCCCAAACACATCCGCTACGTCGCACCGAAAAATACGCGGGCCGTAATGTTTCTCTCATGGAATCGAGCTTTACGGTCCTGCGCCTGCGAGGCATCCCGATCGGAGCCCATTGGTCGTGGCTCTTGGTCGCGGGCCTGGTCGTGTGGTCGCTGAGCCAGTCTCTTTTCCCGACTAGCTACCCCGGCCTCTCCGAGGCTACCTACCTGGCGATGGGGATCGTCGCCGGGCTGTTGTTCTTCGCCGCGATCCTGGCCCACGAGCTGGGACACGCCTTCGCCGCCCTCAGAGAGGGCATGGAGATCGACGGCATTACGCTGTGGTTGTTCGGGGGCGTGGCCCGATTCCGGGGGATGTTCCCCTCGCCCGGCGCCGAGTTCCGCATCGCCATCGCAGGCCCCCTCGTCTCGGTCGCGATTGCCGTCGTCTTTTTCGTCTTGGGCTCTATCGAGGGCTCCTCGGACGCAGCGCAGGCGGCGGAGGGTGTTGCCGACTACCTCGCTCGCATCAATGCCATCCTGGTCGGCTTCAACCTCGTACCCGCCCTACCGCTGGATGGGGGCCGGGTACTCCGGTCGTGGCTGTGGAAGCGCCAGGGGAGCTTCTCGGCGGCGACGGTCTCCGCGGCGCGTGCGGGCAAGGCTTTCGGCGTGGTGCTCGCCGTGCTCGGCCTGCTCGACTTCTTCACCGGGGGCGGCGGGGGTGGCGGTCTGTGGCTGCTGTTCCTGGGTTGGTTCCTGGTCCAGGCGGCCCAGGCGGAGGCGTCCGGTGCCCTCGTTCGTCAGTCCCTGCGCGGCCGGCGCGTGAGGGAGGTGATGACCTCCTCGGTCGAGATCGTCCCGCCCCAGCTCACGGTGGCGACTTTTCTGGAGCACATCGGCTCCCGGCGCTATTCGACCTATCCCGTCTTACGCGGCGACGACCCAGTGGGACTGGTTTCGCTTCGCCGCGCCGAGCAGGTGTCGGCAGCCGAACGAGACCGGCGCCGGATCGAGGAGGTGATGCAGCCGCTGTCAGAGCTCACGGTTCTCAGCCCCGACGACGAGATCGTCGTGGCGCTGGAGTCCCTCCGGGACGAGTCCAAGCGGGCGCTGGTGATCGAAGAGGGGCGACTGGCCGGCTTGCTGTCGCTGTCGGACGTCGCGCGCGTGCTCGAGAGCGAGCCCACGAAGAAGTCGCAGCCCACCCCGAGCAGGCGCGGCGGCGGGCTCGTGTGGGCGGTGGTGGCGGTCGCAATGCTGATCGCCGCCGGGGCAATCTACCGGCCGCCCCTGGTGGTGTTCGAGCCCGGCACCACACTGGACGTCTCCGAGGACATCACGATTACAGGCGTTCTGTCGGAGCGGCCGCGGGGCAGTTACCTGTTGACCTCCGTGCGATTGGCCCAGCCCAACGTGCTGGGGTTGGCATGGGCGGCGGCCTCGGGAAGAGAGGTGGCGGCGCTGTCGCAGCTGCTACCCGAGGGCACCGATGCGGGCGACTACTTCCGGCAGCAGCGCCAGATCTTCGATCAGAGCAGGCTCGCGGCTGCGGCCGCCGCGGCCCGCTCCGCGGGGTTAGAGGTCGCCATAAAAGGGACCGGGGTGATTGTCGAGCAGCTGTTTCCCCAGTCACCGGCGGCCGAGGTGCTTCAGGAGTCCGATGTCATCGTGGCGATCGATGGCCGGCGGGTGAAAACAAACTCCGACCTTCAGGCACCGATACGAGCCCGGCCCGCGGGCGCCTCTTTTGAGCTCGAGGTCCAACGCGGCCAGTTGACCCGGTCGATTGAAGTTCGCAGCGCACGGCTCCCGAGAGCCGGGGAGGAGGTCACGGGAATCGGGGTGCACACCTCGACACGCGATTTCGATGTCGAGCCTCCCTTCGAGATCGAGC
>JBPCPZ010000178.1:0-8490 GCA_050998655.1 Actinomycetota bacterium | reverse complement strand
GCGCACCCGTTGGGCGAGTGACCGCCAGCACGAGTGGCAGCTAGATTATCCAATAACTACCAGAGTGATGGGAAGCCACCGATGAAGTCTACCGGCGGGGTCAGGAAGATAGATGAGTTGGGACGGATCGTGCTGCCGTCCGAGCTGAGACGCGTGTTCGGCATCCACGAGGGGGACGAGCTCGAGATCAGCGTCTCGGGCGACCAGGTCATCCTCCAAAAGCGACAGGACCTGTGCACCTTCTGCGGTGCCGAGAATCCGGCCGTCCAGTACAAGGAACGTCGGGTGTGCGCCTCTTGCGCCGGCGAGCTCGGGCAGATGGGAAGGCTAGAGGTCAAGCTCCCCGACGACGCCCCCGTGTCCCGCTAGCCGCCCCGAGTCCCGGCCCCCCTTCCTTCGCCTAGCCCCCACGGGCCGAGGCGCCCGGCTCGTGTCGGCAGATTGTCAGGGAGGATCTAGCAGGGCGTCGAACACCTTGCGCCGCCGCACGCCCAGCTCCTTGGCCACCCGGGTAAGCGCCTCCTTGCGCTCGGTTCCCCCCTCCATCAGGGCGCGCGCCCGAGCGGCGAGCTCCTCGGGTTGAGGCTCGGCGCGATGCTCGCCCACCGCCCCTCCCAGAACCAGCACCAGCTCGCCTCTGGCGGGCGTGGCCCGCAGCCGTTCCAACAGCTCACCAAGCCGGCCTCGGATCACCTCCTCATGCAGCTTCGTCAGCTCCCTGGCGAGAGCCGCCGGTCTGTCTCCTAGGCCCTCGAGCAGGTCTTCGACGGTCGCTTGGGCCCGGTGGGGTGGCACGAAAAAGACGAGCGTCCGCTTCTCCGAACCCAGCTCCTCGATTCGCCTCCGGCGCTCACCAACTTTCCGAGGAAGAAAGCCCTCGAACACGAAGCGGGCAGGAGGAAGCCCGGAGAGCGCAAGCGCGCTCACTATGGAACTGGGGCCGGGAACCACCTCGATCGCCAGGTGCGCCTCCGCACAACCCCGTACCAGTTGATAACCGGGGTCCGAGAGCCCCGGCATGCCGGCATCGGACACCAGCGCCACAGTGAGTCCGGACCGAATCCTCTCCACCAGCTCCGGTGCTCTGGTGCGCTCGTTGCCGTCGTTGTAGACGAGCAACGAGCGGACGGACACTCCGTGATGAGTCAACAGCTTCTTGGTTCGCCGTGGGTCTTCGCAGGCGACGATGTCGGCCTCGGCAAGCGTCCGCAGGAGCCTTAGGCTCACGTCCTCGAGGTTGCCGATTGGCGTAGCGCAAAGGACCAGGCGTCCGGTCATGCCGTCATTGGGGGCCGGTCGGGCGGATGATTGCTCATGTGTCCATTCTGAGGGCGTCGAGCGAGCGGCGTTTTGGCCCCGCGACGCGCGCCCCCTCCTATTGGGGCGGAGCCGCCGATCTGGTGGCGCTGCTTGCGGTAACCGCGATGGCGGCGGGGCTGCGGCTATTTCAACTCGGCCGGCCCGCCCAACTGATCTTCGACGAGGTCTACTACGCGAAGGACGCCTGCTGGTATGTGAACGCGGCCGAGTCGTTGTGCGGGACGGCGACCGAGCAGACCGCGGTGCACCCGCCGCTCGGGAAATGGCTGATCGGAGCGGGCATCGAGCTGTTCGGCTACGACCCCTTCGGCCGGCGAGTTGCGGCGGTGGCCGTCGGCACCCTCACGATCGCCCTCACCTATGTCCTGGGGCGTCGCCTGCTCGGCTCGACGCTGGGAGCGCTCATTGGAGCGGGATTGCTCGCCCTCGACCCCCTTCACTTCGTGCAGTCGAGGGTGGCGATGCTCGATGTCTTCGTGACGGGATTCGGGGTGGCGGTGTTCTTGTTCCTCGTGCTCGACCGGCAGGCTGAGCGACGACCTCTACGTCCCTGGCTGGCCGCGGCCGGGGCCGCCGCGGGCGCGGCGCTGGCAACCAAGTGGTCGGGTGCCCTGGTCGTGATGGCGGCTCCGGTGATGGTGTTGATCTGGGAAATGGGTGCAGCCCGCACCCGGGGCGAGCGCGCCGCGCTTGCGGCCACACTTCGCCGCAGCGGCCCTGTCGTGGGGCTGTGGCTCGTGGTCCTCCCGGCGGTGGTCTATGCGGCCTGCTACCTCGGACGGCTTGACGGCGCCGTGCTGGCGGCACCGTGGGACCAAGGGGCGTGGCTGCGGGCGCTGGTCGAGCGCCAGCTGTTCATGTACGACTTCCACAGCGCCCTCACCGATACCCACGCCTATCAGTCACCGCCGTGGTCGTGGCCCCTGCTCAAGCGCCCGGTCTCCTACTACTTCGCGGTCACCGGCTCCGGCGACTACAAGGAGGTGCTGGCAACGGGAAGTCCCCTCGTGTGGTGGTCGTCACTTGGGGCCCTGGGAGTGGTCGCTCTGTCGTGGTTGCGCCGACGAGACCGAACGCGGCCGGAGGGAGTCATCCTGGCCGGATTCGCGTGGGCCTATGCCCCCTGGTTCTTGCTCGCAGGTGATCGATCCGCGGTGTTCCTCTTCTATCTGCTGCCGGCACTGCCGTTCATGTGCCTGGCGCTCGCGTTCGTCGCCGTACGGGTGAGTCGGACCTTCGCGGGCGCGGCGGCGGTCGGTTCCTTCTGTGTCGTGGCCGCCTTGTTGTTCGCTTTCTACTTCCCGCTCCTGAGCGGAGCGGCGCTGCCCTACGAAGCCTGGCGGGCACGCATCTGGAAATTCGACTCGTGTCAAAAAGCTGCGCCCGAGAAGACCGGGTCCGGCGACGAGCTGCCGCCCGCCGGCTGGTGCTGGATCTAGCCCGCGCCGCCCGAGATCTCGTCCCCCTGCCGGATCAGGCCCTCGGACACGATCTGGGCATTGAGCCCGCCCCGATGCGCCAGGCCCTTGCGGATCCCCTTTTCGGTAAGGCCTTCGAGGTAACCGCACGGCTCGCACAGCTCGACGCCCCGGAGAGTCGTCTCGCCGACCTGGAACTCCCTGTCCACCAAGTGGTTCAGCGCCACTCCTCTGGTGACGATGTTGCGCCTGCTGCCGCCGAGGCCCAGGTCGATGCCGTAATCCTCCTTGAGCGCAGCGATGGCTTCGGACTCGATCAACGTCACTTCTCGGCCCGGATCATCCTTCTGGGAGAACTTGCCCTCCTGGCGAGCGTAGCGGTCGCCCTCGAGCCCGCGACCCGCGAGTGCCCTCACTTCGGCCACCGACTCGGTGGGCTTGCCCTCGTCGGAGGCGATATAGATGGCGACGACCTCTCCGGTAAACATGGCTCCACAATACTGTGGGAGCAGCTGGGCCTCGGGCCATGCCCGAGCGTAAGCCGGACCGGGGACCGGCCCGACCTGCGTTCGCCGTGGTGGGGGCGAAACGCACAGGGTGACTCAGGCCGGGATCGGCGACGCCTACTAGGATGGTCGAGATGGGGGACGAGGGGCCGAACCGAACAGACGACGGCGCGGCCGATCCCACTCCTAAGCACAGGCCCCCCCGTCACCGGATCGAGGAAGACGAGGGCCGGGGCCCACTCAGTGGCCGTCTCAAGATCGTGCAGCCGCTTAAGCTGCGTGACTTTTCCCTGCTGTGGGCCGGAATGACGGTGTCCATGCTGGGAGACGGAATCTATTTCGTCGCCATCGCCTGGGAGGTGCTGCGAATTTCTGACGCGCCCACCGCCCTGTCCGCGGTCGGGGTGGCCTGGACCGTCCCCCAGGTCGTGTTTCTGCTGATCGGGGGCGTGGTCTCGGACCGCCTCGACCGCCGGACGATCCTGTTGGCGTCGGACATCGTCCGGGCAGTGGCGATCGGGAGTCTGGGATTGCTGTCGGTGACCGGCAACATCGAGCTGTGGCACATCCTGGTGCTGGTCGCCGTCTATGGGGCCGGAGAGGCATTCTTCATGCCCGCGTTCGGTGCCATCGTGCCCGACATCGTCCCGCAGAACCTCCTGGTCGAGGCCAACGCCTTGGACCAGTTCGTGCGGCCTGTAGCGTTCCGGCTCGTGGGACCCGCCCTCGGCGGGCTGCTCGTCGCCTTCTGGGGGCCGGGCGAGGCTTTTCTCATCGACGGCGCCTCGTTCGGACTCTCGGCCGCCTTCGTACTCCTCATGCGCCCCCAACGCCGGGCCGCGACGATACCCCACGACTCCGTGTTATCCGAGATCGCCGAAGGGTTCTCCTTCGTGCGATCGCATACGTGGCTGTGGGGCACGCTGGCGGCCGCGGCCATCGCCCAGTTGTGCTTCGTCGGTCCTCTACAGGTTCTCCTTCCGCTGCTTGTGAGGGAGAACATCGGCGGCGGGGCGGGAGCCTACGGCTTCATACTGGCGATCGGTGGGGTGGGCTCGATCCTTGCCTCGATCACCGTGTCCCAGCAGGGACTGCCCCGCCGCCAGCTCACCTTCATGTTCCTCAACTGGTCGGTGGGGACGTTCGTCATCTCCTACTACGCAATAGCCACCGAGATTTGGGAGGCGATGCTTGCCAGCCTGGTGATCGGGGCCACTTTCACCACGGGGTTGATCGTTTGGGGCACGCTGATGCACCGCATGGTCCCCGCCGATCTCTTGGGCCGCGTATCGAGCTTCGATTGGCTGGTGTCGACGAGCTTGACACCGCTGTCGTTCGCGCTCGCCGGCCCGGTCGCACTGGTGCTCGGCAACGAGGCGACGCTGGCATGGGCGGGCGTGCTCGGCGGATTGGCGGTCCTAGCTTTCTTGTTATTGCCGGGCTTGCGCGCCATGGAGGACTCCGCCGCCCACCTCGCCCCCAAGAACGTCAATGACGAAAGTGACGTCGTCCCGTGAGCACCATGGCGAGACCGCGTTCGTCGGCCGCCGCAATGATCTCTTCGTCACGTACCGACCCGCCCGGCTGCACAATGGCGGCAACCCCTGCGTCCGCCAGCGCCTCGATTCCGTCGGCAAAGGGAAAGAAGGCGTCGGAGGCGCACACCGCACCCGCCGCGCGTGGCCCCGCGTTGCGAGCCGCTAGCTCTGCTGCCTGCACCCGGCTCATCTGACCAGCCCCGATGCCCACGGTCGCTCGCTCGGCGGCCAGCACGATGGCATTCGACTTCACGATGGCGGCGACCTCCCAGGCGAAGCAGAGATCGTCGAGCTGCTCGGGACGAGGCTCGGCCTCGGTTACCGCGGTCCATGACGCGGCCCCCGTTACCTCGTCGGACGACTGCATCAGGAGCCCTCCAGAGATGCTGCGCAGCTCGACCGCCGCGCTGGGGGCCTCCGCCGCCAGCACGCGCAGGTTTTTTTTCTGTCGCAGAATGTCGAGCGCCTCGGGCTCATAGCCGGGCGCGACCACGACCTCGAAGAACGACTCGACAACGGCCCCGGCGGCCGCGCCATCGCAGGTCTCATTCAGTGCCACGATGCCTCCGAAGGCTGAGCTCTCATCGCAGGCACGGGCGCGTCGAAACGCCGACTCCAATGTGTCTGCACCGGCTGCACCACATGGGTTCGTGTGTTTGACGATGACGGCTGCAGGGGGGTCCAGAGAGGTGGCCAGACGCCAGGCCGCATCCGCATCCAGCAGGTTGTTGTAGGAGAGCTCCTTGCCGCTCAGCTGGGTGGAGCTCCCGATCCCACGCCCGAAGCCCTCGTAGAGGGCCGCGCGTTGGTGCGGGTTCTCTCCGTAGCGCAGATCGAGCGTCCTGCGTGCCGACAGCACGAGGGGATCGCCCCGCGATTCGTTGCCCGCAAGGTACTGGGCGATGGCGGCGTCGTAGGCGGCAGTGTGCGAGAAGGCCTCGAGGGCGAGCCGACGTCGCAGCTCGATCGAGGCCCCGCCGTTTCTTATCGCCTCGATCAGCTCTCGGTAACGCTCGGGAGTCACCACCACGGTCACGGCACGCCAGTTCTTGGCCGCAGCCCTGATCAGCGCCACTCCGCCGATATCGATGTGCTCGATGAGCTCATCCTCTCCGAGGCCCTCCGCCAGCGCCTGTGCGAAGGGATAGAGGTCGACGACGACGAGATCGATGGGCGTGATATCGAGTTGGTTCATCTCCCGAAGGTGGGAGGGCTCGTCTCTGTCCGCAAGGATGCCGCCGTGGATCACGGGGTGGAGCGTCTTGACCCGGCCCCCGAACATCTCCGGTGCGCCGGTGACTTGCTCCACTGGGGTCACCAGGAGGCCTGCGGCTTGTAGAGCGCGCGCGGTGCCGCCGGAGGAGACGATCTCCGCCCCCGCCTCCACCAGGACGTGCGCCAGTTCTGCGATGCCCGTATTGTCGGACACGCTCAGCAGAGCTCGAGCTATGGGCACGGAGCAGCGGGACCGGGATGCAGCAGCTTCATCAGCGCCTGGGACAGAGTCCGTGCTTCGGCGTCGGAGAAATAGCGGGAGAAGTGGCGCTCGATGCCCTCTAGGTGAACGGGATCGGCCTCGTCGAACGCCCGGCGGCCGGCGGGTGTCAGCACCGCCTCGTAACCCCGGCGGTCTGAGGGGCAGGATTCCCTGGCCACCAGGTCGGCGCCCACCATTCGGTCGACCACACGCGTGAGCCCGCTTTTGGAAAGCATGATCGAATCCGCCAGATCCTTCATGCGCAGCCTGTGCCCGGGGGTGTCATTGAGCTGGGCGAGCACGTCGTACCAGGTCAAGGGAAGCCCCCGCGCGCATTTGAGCTCGTCTTCGAGCACGTCGAGCACAGCCCGATAGCCGCTCAGAAAGGCCCTCCACGCCTCGAGCTGGGGGCCGTCCCTTCCTGGGTCCATGTCCCCATGATACGACGGTTGCGCGCACAACTTCCTTCCTTTGCGCCACCAAAGGGCTGGGAATAAGGTTGTGTATGCAACAGTTGTGAGGGGTAAGACCGGCACGAGACCGGAACCTAGACCAGGAGGACAAGATGGCGGAAACAGCGACTCGCACCGTGAGCACGACAGAGCTCCCCGAGCCTGGGATATGGGCAATCGACCAGGCCCAGACCAGTGTCGGCGCTATCGCACGCCACTTCGTGGTGTCGAAGGTCAGGGGACACTTCACGAGCTTCTCCGGCGCCCTTCACATCGAGGAGGACCCGACCCAGTCGTGGGCCGAAATCACCATCGACACCGCCAGCATCGACACGGCCGATGAGAACCGCGACGGTCACCTCAAGAGCGCCGACTTCCTCGACGCCGAGAATCACCCCGAGATCAAGTTCCGCAGCACCAACGTCTCCATCTCAGACGAGGGACGCTTCGGGCTCATCGGAGATCTGACCATGCGCGGCGTGACCAAGCCGGTGACGCTCGCCGGTGAGTTCCAAGGAGTCATACAGGACCCCTACGGGTTGAGGCGTGCATTCTTCTCGGCCGAGGGCCAGCTCGCCCGCGACGATTGGGGAGTGAGCTGGAACCAGGCGCTGGAGACAGGCGGCGTGGCGGTGTCCAAGAAGCTCACGATCGATATCCAGGTCGAGGCGACCAAGCAGTAACCTCGGGTACGCTGCCGCTTATGGCGAATCCGCTATTGCGAGACGGGCCCATACCAGCCGCCGCCCACGGCATCATCGAGTACATAGCGGGGGTCGCGTTCATCGCGGCCCCCTTGCTATTCGGCTTCGAGTCCGGCTCTGCGACCGGCGTGTCGGTGGCTGTGGGCATCGTGATCCTGCTCGTGGCCGGCACCACGGCCGGGCCCACCGGGCTCGTGGACGGGCTCTCGGTCTCGGCCCATGTGGTTCTCGACTACGCGCTCGCAGTGCTGTTGATCATCGCCCCGTTCGTGCTGGGCTTCTCGGACGAGCAGGAGCCGACGATCTTCTTCATAGTCCTCGGCATCGTCCATCTGCTGTTGACGATCGCGACCCGCTTCGAAAGTTCTGAGCAGAGCCAACCCCGCTGAGCGGGGCCAGTTCTGCATAGGACTGTGGCGCGCACCACATCACCGGGCGGCAACGCGTGATGCGATTCCAGGATGGACCTCGAACGGCGGCTTCTGAGCTTTGTGGCGGCACGCCACGGAATCATCACCCGCGCCGAGGCTGCGGAGCTCGGTTACTCGAGCAGCGCGATCGATCGCCGCGTCGAGCAGGGCCTCTGGATACCCGTGTTTCGGCGTGTCTACAGAGTGGCGTCCGTCCCACGCAGCTACGAGCAAGACGTGCTGGCCGCGGCGATCGTAGCGAAGGGCGCGGCCGCAATGAGAACTGCGATTCGGCTGCACGGGGTGCACGGCTACGACGGCAACTTGGTGGAGACAATCAGCGCCACCACCCGGCGGCCGTGCTCGGGCAAGTTCATCTTTCACCACACTGATCGACTCCCGGACTGCGATCTCGTCCACGTCGGCCCGATCCCCATAACAACTCCCACCCGAACGCTGGTCGAACTGGGGGCCGCGCTACCACCGAACCTCGTGGAAGTTGCGCTCGATTCAGCCCTCCGGCAGGGCAAGACCTCCCTGCCGGTCCTGCATCGAAAATTGACTGAAAGGTGTGGTTCGGGCCACAGCGGTGCAGGCGTTCTTCGACGGTTCCTGGATGAGCGACCCGACGGTGGCGTTCCTGAGAGCCCTCTGGAGACAAGGTT
>JBPCPZ010000175.1:0-10927 GCA_050998655.1 Actinomycetota bacterium | reverse complement strand
AGGGTCTAGCTCCGAAAGGTCCTCGCCGCTAAGCTCTTCGAGCTCTGAGAAGGAGCCGACACAAGTGAGGTGATCGTTGTCGCAGCGCCAGATCGGCAGCGGTGTGCCCCAGTAGCGGTCGCGCGAGAGGGACCAGTCCACGTTGTTGGCAAGCCAATCCCCGAATCGCCCGTACTTGATCGTGGGCGGCTGCCACTCGGTATCGTTGTTGGAAGCCTGCAGCTCGTTTCTGATTTGCGAGGTGCGGATGTAGAAGTCCTTGCGCGGATAATAGAGCAGCGGCGTGTCGCACCTCCAGCAGTGCGGGTAGGCGTGCAAGTAGGGTTCGGAGCGGAACACCAACTCTCGCTCCTTCAAGTCCTCGATGATGCGGGTATCGGCCTCTTTGACTCCCATCCCCGAGAACGGCTCACCGCGCTCGACTACTTGGCCCGAAGCGTTGATCATCTGCACGATGGGGAGGTTGTCGCGCTTCGCCACTCCCATGTCCTCCTCCCCGTAGGGGGCGAGGTGGACGATGCCCGAGCCGTCCTCGGTGCTCACGAAGTTCCCGTGGGTGACGGTGTGGGCTGAGCCTTCGGCGGGGACGAAACCGAAGGGAGGGCGATAGGCGCGGCCGACCAGGTCCTGTCCCTTGTAGGAGGAAACCGCAGAGAAGCCCTCGCCGAGAAGAGCCGCGGCGCGTGCCTCCGCCACAATTAGGAAGTGGTCCGGGACCAGGGGGTCTTGCGCCTTGACGTAGTCGATCTCGGGTCCCACTGCTGCCGCCATGTTCGCCAGCAGGGTCCAAGGAGTCGTAGTCCACACCAGCAAAGCGGTGGCCGGTTCGTCCTCGAGCGGGAAGCGGACGTAGACGGAGGGGTCCTGGACCATCTTGTAGGCATCCGGCTGATGCTGCTCGTGAGAGGAGAGCGCAGTCTCGCAGCGGGGGCAGTACGGGACGACCTTGAAGTCCTCCTCCAAGAGGCCCTTGTCCCATATCTGCTTGAGCAGCCACCACACGCTCTCGACGTAGTCGCGCGACATCGTCCAATAGGCATCGTCGAGATCGAGCCAGAAGCCAATGCGGTCGGTCAGCCGCGCCCAGTCGTCGACGTACTCGGTGACCGTCTCCCGGCACAGCTCAACGAAGGCGGCGATGCCGACCTCCTCCTCGATTTGGCGTTTGTGCGTGATGCCCAGCTTCTTCTCGGCGTCGATCTCCACGCCCAGGCCGTGGCAGTCCCAGCCCCCCTTGCGGTACACGAGCCGGCCTCGCATGGTCTGGAAGCGACAGAAGAGGTCCTTGAAAGTGCGCGCTTCGACGTGGTGGATGCCGGGGCGGCCGTTGGCCGTGGGGGGGCCCTCGTAGAAGACCCATTCCTGCTCTCTTGCCCTCTCTTGCAGCGAGGCCTCGAAGACACGCTCCTCTTTCCACCGGCGCAGGACGCGCTCCTCGAGCTCGGGCCAGGACACACGCGCGTCGACTTCCCGGTAGAGGGGCTCAGGCATGGACCAAAGATAGCGTGGCCCCTGCGGTCTTCACGGCGCGGGGGCTGTGTTAGGTTCCCGCGCCCATGAACCCGGGAAAGAAGAGCCAGAGCGCGAGCAGCGCCGAAAAGAGCCCCGCAAAGTCGGCGCGAAGCGGGACTCGGCAGACCAAACGCTCGGAGGGCGCGAACGCAAAGAAAACGTCGGCCAAGTCCTCCTCGAAGAAGACTTCCAAGAAGGCCTCCTCCAACAGCAGGGTCAGCAAGTCGGCCGCAACCAAGAAGCCGGCGAGAAGAAGCCAGGCCTCGGCTGGTGCTGCTACCAAGAAGCGCACCGCCACTAAGAGCACCGCCAAGAAGACCTCAGCTCCGAAGAGCACCGCCAAGAAGGCTGCGGGAAAGAAGGCGGTGCGCAAGACGAGCCCCACCACGAAAACTCCGGCCAAGAGGGCTGCAACAACCACCTCCCGGCGCCGAGCGACTCGCCCCCCCCTATCCGAGAAGAAGCTGGCCACGGTGCACAAACGGCTCGAGAAGATGCGCTCGGAGCTCGAGCGCCAGATCGCCGACATCGACCTCGAGACCTTCAGGGGCACCCAATCGGACCTCTCGGGCGAGGTCGCTCTGAGCGAAGACTTCGCAGACGCGGGCACGGCGACCTTCGATCGGGAGCGGGATCTGTCGCTTCAGAACAACAGCCGCGACATCGTCGCTCAGATCGACAAGGCCCTGATGCGGATCGCCGACGGCAGCTACGGGACCTGTGAGCGATGCGGACGCTCGATCACCGCAGCCCGGCTTCAGACTCTGCCCCATGTTTCGTTATGCCAGGACTGCAAGCGCCGCGAGGAGCGTGTCAGGTAATGGGTCGCCTCGGGCGACCACAGAGAACGGGTCGCCTCGGGCGACCACCGGGGGCCTGAGCAAGGGCCGGAAAGCCTATCGAGTGCTCGTGCCGGCGGCGAGCCTGGCGGTCGTCTTGGACCAAGTCACAAAGCAGCTTGCTCTGAACGGGCTGCAGGACGGGCCGATCGATCTCGTGCCGGGGGCGGTGACCCTGAGGCTGGCTTTCAACTCGGGGGGCGTCTTCGGCCTCGGTCAAGGGTTTCCGCTGTTCTTTCTCGCCGCCACCAGCGTGATCATCGTGGTGGTGCTGGTGTGGGCCCGGGGGGTCCAGGACGCCCGGGTGGCGGCGGCCCTCGGGTTGATCGTGGGGGGTGGAACCGGAAACCTGTGGGATCGGATCGTCCGCGACTACGGGGGCCGGGTCGTGGACTTTGTCGACCTCCATGTGTGGCCGGTCTTCAACCTCGCAGACTCCTGCATCGTGGTGGGCGTAATCCTCGTGCTGCTGTTCGGAGCCCGCGCCCGGCCGACGGAGTGATTCATGTGGTCGTGGGCCCCGAGGAGGAGGGCGAGCGAGTGGACGTGGTCGTGACTCGCCATTCCGGAGTCACGCGGGCGCGGGTGCAGAGAGCGCTCAAGGCTGGGGAGGTAACTGTTGCAGGGGCCGTCGTGCGTCCCAGCTACCGCCTCGAGAAGGGCGATGTGATCGAGGGCCCGGTCGCCATGGAGCAGGAGGCCGCCCCGGCGGCCGAGCAGATTCCCGTGTCTGTTCTCTACGAGGACGACCGGCTGCTGGTCGTGTCGAAGCCCCCCGGCACCGTCGCCCATCCCGACTCCTCTCACGCCACCGGGACTCTGGTCAACGCCCTCTTGGGCCTTGGTGTGCCGCTGTCCGGGCAGGGCTCGAGACGCCCGGGGATTGTGCATCGGCTCGACAAGGACACCTCGGGGGCGCTGCTGGTCGCCAAGGACGACGACGCCCACCGCTTCCTGGTCGCGGCCCTCAGGGCGCGCTCGGTCGAGCGGACCTACCTCGCCCTGGTGCGGGGAGGTCTCCCGGCCCCCTCGGGCACCGTCGACGCCCCGGTGGGCCGCCACCCGGTGAAGCGGCGTGTGATGGCGGTCGTGCCCGAGGGGCGTGCTGCGGTGACCCACTACCGGGTCCTGGCCCCCTACGAGGCCGCAACCCTGCTCGAGGTGAGGCTCGAGACCGGGCGCACCCATCAGATCAGGGTCCACCTCTCCCACTTGGGCAACCCGGTGCTCGGCGACCGGCTCTATGGAGGTGCCACCGAGCTCGCCCGCGCTCTGGGTCTCACCAGGCCTTTCCTCCACGCCGTCCGGCTGCGCTTTCCTCACCCGGACGACGGCCGGGTCGTGGCGGTCGAGGACCCACTGCCCCCCGATCTGGTCGCGGCGCTGGCCCGAGCTGGGGCCGAGTAGGGGGCCGAGCAGGGGCCGAGCAGGGGCCGAGCAGGGGCCGAGCCAGGGGGCGCAACCTAGGGGGGCGCTGACCCCGACCCAAATGCAGCTCTGTGCCACAAAAGGTACGGAATCCGACCCCAATGCAGCACAAAGCTAACCTGGGGGTCGGGCTCTCGCGGAAAAGCGGGTCTCGCGTGGCAGGAAACAGTGAGTCGGTGCCGGCCGTAAGTCCAGCTCTGGGAGGACGCGCCGGGCTCGCCGGGCTCGCCCCGAGCCGAACATCGCTGACCCCGACCCAAATGCAGCTCTGTGCTACAAAAGGTACGGAATCCGACCCCAATGCAGCACAAAGCTACCTGGGGGTCTGGCCCTCGGGCGGGGGTCCGAGTCGGCCGCCAGGAGACTTGTCGTAGGTGTGCGCGTACATGGAGTCATGAGTCTGCCGACCCCCGACCTCCGATGCAGAGAGCTGGCCCGTAGCCAGTTCGGCCACATCACCCGAGCCCAGGCGCTCGCCCAGGGGATATCGGCCGAAGCGATCAAACGTCGCGTGAGGGCAGGCGTCTGGCTCCGAGTCGGGCCGGGCCTGTACCTGTTCGATGGAGCCCCGGCTTCGTCCCGCCAGGAGCTGATGCAAACATGCCTCCTTTTCGATGGCGTAGTGGCAGGACGTTCCGCAGCAGCGGTGCACGGGCTGCTCGGTTTCAGGGCGCAATGGCTCGAGGTTGTGTCGATGCGCTCATTTCGTAGTGCCCCACAGGGCGTGATCGTGCATCGGACCAACTACCTGCCCCCAGAGGACGTGACTGCCGTCGGAGGTCTGCCCGTGACGACGCCGGCGCGCACCCTCCTCGATCTCGGCGGCCTCGTGTCGTCCAAACAGGTGGAGCGTGCCCTGACCGACGCGCTTGCTCGCAATCAGGTGACCACGCCGCTGCTCGCCGATCAGCTCCGCCGTGCCGGGATCTGCGGGAGGCCGGGGACAGCGGTGTTGCGGGCACTGCTGGGCACCGTGGGCAGGCTCGAACAGGGCTCGGAGAGCGATCTCGAGGATGCGTTGCTCGAGGTCATCGCCCGGGCGGGACTGCCTCCACCGGTGCGCCAGTTCGAGCTGCGGGAGCAGGGCGTTTTGCTCGGGAGAGTGGACGCCGCCTATCCACGCGAGCTGATCGCGCTCGAGGCCGATGGCTATGAATTCCATTCCGCCCGGTCGGAGTGGCTCCACGACCGGCGTCGGCAGAACGCGTTCGAGAGCCGCGGCTGGCGCTTTCTCCGTTTCACCGCCGAGGATCGGAGAGTCCCGCAGCCGTTCATGGCCGATCTAGTCCGCCTCTATGGCATCTCTTCGGTGCGCGCTGTAGCCGTATGAGCGGCCGGTAAGAGAGTGACAGAAATACTTTCGCGGCTCGGTCCCAAGCCCCTTGCAAGGGGTCGCAGCGCATCCGACACTGAGCCTGTGGCTGTGGGGGCCGCATAGCGGAGCGGGGCCGGGCCCCCGGGCAACCGAAAGCCCGGCCCTCCCACCCGTCGTCCGCCCTCCACCCTCCTTACGTCGGCCGCGGGGCCAGACCCGTCGCCGCATCCCTGACCAAACTCAGGCGGATGCACCAAGCCCGAAGCCGGGGCTGTGGTAGTAATGAAGCGCACTAATGACACGTCTGTAGTTCGCCAGTCGACCCATGAAATCGGGGGCCCGCCGCGGTGAGTTTCGTCCACCTGCACGCACACACCGAGTACTCGATGCTCGACGGCGCTAGTCGCATCGGCGAGATGTTCGAGGCCGCGGCCGCTGCGGGGATGCCGGCCTGCGCCATCACGGACCACGGGGTCATGTACGGGGCCCTCGATTTCTACCGCTCTGGAGTAAAGAGCGGCGTCAAGCCGATCCTCGGCATGGAGGGCTACCTGTTCGACGGGGACCGGCGGATGAAGCCCCAACAGGCCGAGAACAACGAGCGTACCTACCACCTCACCCTGTTGGCCCAGAACGATGTCGGATACTCGAACCTCGTCGGGCTGTCCTCCCGAGCCTGGCTCGAGGGTTTCCACTACAGGCCTCGAACCGACTGGGAAATCCTCTCGGAACACTCGGAGGGCATGATCTGCCTGTCGGGCTGCCTCTCCGCGGAGATCCCACGGCTCCTCGTCGCAGGCGACCGGGCCGGAGCCATGCGCAAGGTCGCACAGTATCGGGAGCTGTTCGGTGACCGCTTCTACCTCGAGCTGCAAGATCACGGAATCCCGAGCCAAGTGCCGCTCAACGACGAGCTCGTCCGCATCGGCAAGGAGCTCCAGATTCCCTGGGTCGCTACCAACGACTCTCACTACACGCACAAGGACGACGCCGCGGCCCACGACGTCCTGCTCTGCATAAACACCGGCTCCGAGCTGTCCGAGCCAGGACGCTTCAAGTTTGATTCCGAAGAGTTCTATCTGAAGACTCCGGAGGAGATGGCCGAGCGCTTCGCACGCTGGCCCGGCGCCTGCGAGACCACCCTCGAGGTTTCGGAACGCTGCAACGTCGCCATCGAGCTCGGCAACCTGCTGCTCCCTCGCTTCGAGGTTCCAAGGGGCGAGTCGCTCGAGAGCCACCTCGACAACGAGGTCCGGGCGGGAATCAAGCGGCGCTATCGCGAGATAACAGCCGAGGTCTCCGAGCGTGCTGCTTACGAGCTGCGAGTCATCGAGGACATGGGTTTCGCCGGTTACTTCCTCATCGTGGCCGACTTCGTCAATTGGGCCAAGCGCCAGGGGATCCGGGTAGGACCAGGTCGGGGCAGCGCCCCAGGCTCCCTCGTCTCCTATGCACTCGGCATCACCGAGCTCGACCCACTTGCCTACAACCTAATGTTCGAGCGCTTCTTGAATCCCGAGCGCATCGCAATGCCCGACATCGACATCGACTTCGACGAGCGCCGGCGCGGCGACGTAATCCGTTACGTGCAGGACAAGTACGGCTCCGATCATGTAGCACAGATCATCACCTACGGAACCATCAAGGGAAAGCAGTCGATCCGGGACGCAGCCCGGGTACTTGGTTTTCCTTACGTCGAGGGCGACCTTTTCACCAATATGTATCCGCCTTTGATCATGGGGCGCGACTCGGGTCTCAAGAAAGCGCTCGATTCGTCCCCCGAGCTTGCGGATGCATACGACGGAGGCGGCGCTTCTAAAGAAATCATCGACACCGCGCTCAAGATCGAGAACCTCAAGCGCGCTGCCGGAATACACGCGGCCGGCGTCGTCATCGGTCGCGACCCTCTTGTGCAGCACCTCCCTCTGAAGCGTGGCGATCGCGGCGAGGTCGTCACCCAGTTCGACATGAACGGCGTCGAGGCGCTGGGGTTGTTGAAGATGGATTTCCTTGGTTTGCGCAATCTCACGGTCATCGATCTGACGCGCGCCTACATCAAGGACAACCAGGGGGAAGACGTCGACGTCGACTCGCTCGAGCTCAATGATCCCGATGTCTACAAGATGCTCCAGCGCGGCGAGTCAGACGGCGTCTTCCAACTCGAATCCGAAGGCATGCGCCGGTTGCTGCTTCAGCTCAAGCCCGATTGCTTCGAGCAGATCATGGCGTTGATAGCACTGTTCCGGCCCGGCCCTATGGAGCAGATCCCCACCTACATCGAACGCAAGAACAATCCCTCACGGATCAGCTATCTCAACCCCGCTCTCGAGGACATCACTCGCGAGACCTACGGGGTGCTCGTTTATCAAGAGCAGATCGTCATGCTGCTGCAGAAGCTTGCCGGCTACACCGCCGGCGAAGCCGACCTCGTGCGCAAGGCCATCGGCAAGAAGAACCGTGAGATCATGGCGGCCGAGGAGCCGCGCTTCATCCAGGGCTGCGGTCGTGCCGGCGTCTCAGAGCCGGAAGCGCGCCGGCTGTGGGCGCTGATCCAGCCGTTCGCCGACTACTCCTTCAATCGTGCTCATTCCGCTTCCTATGCCTACGTCGCCTATCAGACGGCGTGGCTGAAGGCACGCTACCCAGTCGAGTACATGGCATCGCTTCTGACCTCGGTCAAGGACCGCAAGGACGACAAGCCCAAGTACCTGTCGATGGCGAGAAAGATGGGGATCCCTGTTCTGCTGCCCGACGTCAACACCTCAGGTATGGACTTCACGCCGACCGCAGACTCCATCACCTTCGGGCTGAGCGCCATTCGCCACGTCGGCGAGGGAGTCGTCGAGCGGATCATCGAGGCTCGCAGGAACAAGGGTGAGTTCATCTCGTTCTTCGACTTCTGCCGCAAGGTCGATTACACATGCCTCAACAAGAAGACGGTCGAGTCCCTGATCAAGGCCGGTGCGTTCGAGTCCCTTGGCCACAGCCGAAAGGGGCTCCTCGACAGCTTCGAGAACATCTCCGCCCAGGCGATCGATCGTCGCAGGCGCGAAGAGGCGGGCCAGTTCTCGCTTTTCTCACAGGCGGTTCAGGCTGGCCCTCTGGAGGCCGAGATCACGATTCCACAGGAGGAGCATCACAAGTCGATCCTGCTGGCCCACGAGAAGGAGATGCTAGGTCTCTACGTTTCAGACCATCCCTTGTTCGCAGTGCAGGGCCTCATGGCGCGCATGACCGACTGTCAGGTCTCGGTCCTTGCCGAGCGCAAGCCGGGAGAGGTGGTGACCATCGGAGGCGTGGTTGCGGGCCTAACAAAACGCGTCACGCGCAAGGGTCAGATCATGGTCACGCTGCTGCTCGAAGACCTGTCGGGGGCAAACATCGAAGTGATCGTCTTCCCGAGCGCCTACGAGCAGTACGCGGAGGTCATCGAGGCGGATGCGATCCTGCTGGTCAAGGGCCGGGTCGACCAGGACGCACGCGACGACTCCATAAAGCTCAACGCTTATGAGCTGTCCAAGCCCCGCCTCGACGAGAGGCCATTTGAGATCCGTCTGCTTCCGGGCGCGTGCACCCCTCAATTCGTGGGTCGTCTCAAGGACATCCTTGCGGAGCACCCCGGAACCACCCAGGTGTTTCTGCACCTGGCGACCGAAGCCAAGACGACTGTGCTGCGACTTGGCTCCGAGTTCTGCGTCGATACCCGCAATGGGTTGCACGCCGAGCTCAAGGCGACCCTCGGCTCGGGACTTTCGATCTCCGCCTAGACTTGGAGTTCGATGCTCTAGGTCATCCCGGCCACTTGGTCACGGGATAGTCGGCCGTGGGGACGACCGCGGTTGTGGCGAGCTTGTCGTGCCAGGTCTGGCGCTCCTTGTCCCACAGCATCCAGAAGTAGCCGAGGGCGCAAGGGATGCTCGAGAGAATGCGGCCCACGTAGCGGATGGCGGCCTTCCCGAAGCCCAGCGGGCCTCCGGTCTGGAAGTCGACGACCCGAATGTTGAGCAGCTTCTTGCCGACGGTCTGCCCTGCCGGGCTACCCTTCAGATACACGAAGTAGGCGAGCCCGAGTACCACGTTCAAGAAGGTACCCGGATCCCCGAACAGGACTTGTAGCAGGTAACCGGCCACGCCTACAATCACGCCGTCCACGAGATAGGCGAGGAAGCGCTGGCCGAAGTTCGCGCGCGGCCCCGACGGCCCCTGCCCCGAGTGGCGGGGCGTTCCCTGAGGCGATTGAGACGGTGGTTCCGAGGCGGGAGTTGGATCAGACATTGACTCTCCTTTCGTCGAGCGGTTCAGGCGAGCGTTGAGCAGGTCTGGCTTAGATCAAATCGAAACGAAACAGCTCGAAGACCCACAGGCAAGCGATGAGGATCGGCAACGCCGCCGCCGGTACCGTAATTCGTGTGCGGCGCGTCAGGAGCAAACCGGCGGCCGCCACCGTCGCGGCGAGTCCCCCGGGATTGAGAGCTACGGCCTCGGCCACATCGAGCCGCAGCGTGGCGCGGACGCTGGTGGTGAGCCCGCACAGGGGGCAGGGGATTCCCGTCGAGGCTCGCAGTGGACAGGTGACGCCGGGATAGAAGGGCACAAGCGGGAGCACGAGGGTGGCCGCACACATCGCCAGTCCCGCGACCCGGAGGTCCGCCACTTCGAGCGCGACCGAGCCCGTCCAGGCACGCAGTGCAGCGACGCGACCGCGAGTTGATGTGCCCATCGGGAGCAGCTTAGCCATCGCGGGGGCGGCCTGGGGGATTTGGGGCGTGGTACCCAGGGATCAGGTGCGCGCCGCCTTGGCCGCCGCCAGGGCCTCGAGGAATTCCTCGGCTCCCAGCTCGTCGGATGCCCCCACCACCTTGGGGTTGAGCCTGGCAGCGAACTGGGTCGCAAGGCGCGCGCGTGCCCCCTCCTGGAGCCCCTCCCGACGCTCGAGAAAACGCCGGACCGCGGCCGCCTCCTCTGCGGTGACGGCGGTCACATCCCAGGACGGAGCGGGATCAGCCGGAGCTCGTGCGGGAGGCTCAGAGACAGAGGTGCTGCCCCCTATCTCTCGGGCCACGATCGTGCCCGCGGCGAGATCGCCCAGTCTCTGGTTCTTGGAGCTCACGAGGATGCAGATCATGCCCGTTGCATACGCGAACGGCAGGTAGTCGATCATCCGCAGGAGATTGCGAACGGCACTCGAGGTGAATCCGACCGGACGACCGTCGAGGCGCACAACTCGAAGGCCCGTCGCCCGCTTACCCGGTGTCCGACCCGAGCCGAGGGTCTCGAACAGGACCTCATAGAAGAAGTTGACCAGGAACAGGATGACGACGATCACGGCCACCACCACCAGAACGGCCTGGGACTCGGGGCCGTTCGCGCCGAATTCCGGAGTCACACTCGCGCCGGCGCCAAACGCCGCCGTCCCCATCAGCAGCGCCACTACAATCGCCAGCTTGATGAGCTCGTCTATGACCCGGGCCGCAAAACGCGAGCCGAGACCAGCGAGCGACAGTTCGAGGTCCACGCCTTCGGGGGTCTGAATGGTGATTCGGTCCTGGTAGTGCATCGGGCGATTCTCCCCCCGGCCGTCCCCTCACGAGAACCTCATCGCTGGTGCCCCGTGGATCAACCATTGCGTCGGGCCGGGCCGTCGCCGTGAAAGAGTCGTGCCTACATGAGGCTTGAGCGTTTTCTCTCGGAACGAAGTCCCGACTGGGACGAGCTGGAGAGACTGGTCGCCCGGGCAGGCCGGCGGCCAGAGCGGCTAGGCCCATACGGTCTGCGGAGGCTCGGGTCCCTTTACCGCTCGGCCGCGGCCGACCTCGGGGTGGCTCGCCGGCAG
>JBPCPZ010000169.1:0-7295 GCA_050998655.1 Actinomycetota bacterium | reverse complement strand
CTCTCTGTGTAGCTGGGGGGGCTGGGTGGAAGGTTAAGCCGCCTGTCGCCCCCCCGCGACGCGGACATCGGCATCGCCGCAGGCCCGGGCCGCGGGCTCCTGTTCGCCAAGGGCAAGCAGATCGGCTGGGTGCCCCACGACGGGCTGGTCGATGCGCTTCTGCAGGAGGCCTCGCGCGTGGCCGCCGAGATCAGGGCCTCCGGCGAGGGCGCCGAGGGCGGCCCCACGGTGCTGAAGGGCGCCTCTCGCAGGCAGACGATGGCTATTGGCGGGATCGGCAGCCGCTCGAGCTGAGCCCGGGATTGGCGCGTTGCCTTGCCCGCCCGTACCCTCGCCCGCAGGGGCGGCTGTGCTATCCTGGTGCTGCGGCTGGGCGTTTTGGCGCGGTCGGTTAATCACGTGGCTTCGTGGCCCCTCGGCAGAGGGGCTTCATTATTGAGGGAGGGCAGGTGGGCGCGCTCGAGGAGGTTTCGACCCTCGCCGCCGCGGTCGCCGAGAGGCGCTCCCTCCGGCTGTGGGACATCCAGGTAAGCGGGCGGTCGGGTCAGGCGGTCGTGCGCGTGTTTGTCGATGCGGACGGCGGCGTCGATCTCGATACCGTGGCCGACATGGCCCAGGAGTTGTCGCGAGGGCTCGACCTGCACGATCCGATCCCGGGCCGTTACACGCTCGAGGTGTCCTCGCCCGGTCTCGAGCGCAACCTGAGCCGGCCCGAGCACTTTCAGCTGTCGACGGGCAGCAAGGTCGTGATCAAGACCAGCAGCAAGCTTGTGCCGGAGGGCCACCGCGTGGAAGGTGAGATCGTGGCCGCCAACGGAGATGGCGTGCGCATCGAGCGTGGCCACGGGGCCGTGGAAGTTCCCTACGACGAGATCAAGTCTGCGAGGACGGTGTTCGAATGGAGCTGAGAGCTTCGGCGCCGACTCGGCTGGATAAGCGGAGCAGTACCGAGGAGACAGAGGAAGAAGGTAAGCAATGAAGGTCCCCATGGACTCTCTAAGAGAGCTCGAACGCGAGCGTGGGATCTCGCTGGATACGGTGGTGGAGGCGATCGAGAAGGCGCTTGCGTCCGCCTATCTGCGGATGACGAACGCAGACGAGACGCGCGACGCGCGCTCGGTGATCAACCGCGACACGGGAGAGGTGACCCTGTTCGCGCAAGAGATCGAGATCGACTTCGATACCGAAGAGAGAACCCTGCTGAAGGAATGGGAGGACACGCCGTCTGACTTTGGCCGCATCGCCGCGCAGACGGCCAAGCAGGTGATCCTGCAGCGTCTCCGTGAGGCCGAGCGTGATCTGACCTTCGGCGAGTACTCGGGTCGCGAGGGAGACATCGTCACCGGTATCGTCCAGCAGCACGATCACCGCTACACGATCCTTGACCTCGGCAAGGCCGAGGCCCGGATGCCTCCTCAAGAGCAGATGCCGCACGAGCGATACGAGCACGGCATGCGCCTCAAGGCCTACATCGTCGAGGTGCGAAAGTCGGATCGCGGGCCTCAGATCATCGTGTCGCGCACCCACCCAGAGCTCATCAAGCGCCTCTTCGAGCTCGAGGTTCCCGAGATCCTCGACGGCATCGTCGAGATCAAGAAGGTGGCGCGTGAGCCGGGACATCGCTCGAAGATCGCGGTGGTATCGCACGATCGCAACGTGGATCCCGTGGGCGCGTGTGTGGGTTCGCGCGGAGCGCGCGTGCGCATGGTCATGAATGAGCTGCGCGGCGAAAAGATCGACATAATCAAGTGGACCGACAATCTCGAAGACTTCGTCGCCAACGCGCTGTCGCCGGCGAAGGTCAAGGAGGTGCGCGCCCAAGCGGACCAGACCGCACTCGTCATCGTTCCCGACTATCAGCTCAGCCTCGCCATCGGCAAGGAAGGGCAGAACGCGCGCCTCGCAGCCCGCCTCACCGGACTCAAGGTCGACATCAAGTCCGAGTCGCAGATGCACAGCGGCGAAGAGGCTAAGAAAGCGGCCGCGGCGGAAGCCGCCGAAAGAGCGGCGGAAGCCGCTGACGAGCCGGAAGCCGCCGGAGAACTGGCCACGGCGGAGGAATCCACCTCCTCTGGTCCGTCGAGCCCCCTAGAGCAACGAGTTGAGCAGAGCTGAGTAAAATAGGACATATCCCGGAAAGAACCTGCGTAGGCTGCCGCGCTAAGAGGCCCCAGCAAGAGTTGGTGCGTCTGCACAGGGCCGCGGACGGCTCCATCCGGCTGGACGACCGGTGGGCCGAATTAGGCGTCGGCAGCCGCCGAAGCGTGGCGACCGGCAGAGGCGCCTATCTGTGCCGGAAGGCGCGCTGCCTGCAAGAGGTGAAGCCCGCGCGCTTGGCGCGGGCGCTGCAAACAAGACTCGAGCCGACCCCGCAGCTCCTGGAAGAGCTGCGGGGAGTGCTCGCATAGGAGACAAGCGATGGCTAGACCAAGGGTGAACGAGATAGCGAGGGAGCTCGGGCTCAGCTCCAAGGAGGTGCTGGCGCACCTCGAGGAGATCGGGCATCCCGTCAAGAGCCACTCCTCGGCGGTGGACGAGGACATCGCTTCGCGCCTTCGCACGGAAATGGGAAGAGCGACTGCCGCCGAACCCGAGGCTCGTACCCCGGCTGCCGTCGCCGAGCCTGAACCTGCACCTCGTGAGGCGGTTGTGGTTGAGCCTGAACCGCAAGAGGTGGTTGCGGTTGTGACGGAGCCTCCAGAGGACATCGTCCCTCCCCAGGAGGAGGCGTTGCCCGAGCCCTCCGAGTCCCCGGCCGTGGCCGTTCATCGAGGTATCACGGTGCAGGACTTCGCCGCCAAGGTGGGACGCTCCGCAGCCGAGGTGCAGCGCCAGCTGATAGGCCTCGGCGAAATGGTCACGGTGACTCAGCCCATGACCGACGAGGCGATCGAGCTGGTCTCGGAAGCTCTCGGGATCGGCGTCAGCGTCGTCGACCCGGCGGTCGAGGAGGCGCCGGCAGAGGACTTCTCAGAGGACGAGGCCGAAGACGAAGACGATGGGGCACTCGAGCCCCGGCCCCCGGTGGTCACGGTGATGGGCCATGTCGATCACGGGAAGACCTCGATCCTCGACGCCATCCGACGCACGAACGTGGTTTCGGGAGAGGCGGGGGGGATCACCCAGCACATCGGCGCCTACCGGGTGCGGGTGAACGATCGCGACGTGACGTTCATCGACACCCCGGGTCACGAAGCATTCACCGCTATGCGGGCGCGCGGTGCTCAGGTCACCGACCTTGCGGTGCTCGTGGTGGCGGCGGACGACGGCGTCATGCCGCAGACGGTGGAGGCCATCGACCACGCCCGCGCCGCAAGCGTGCCGGTGGTCGTGGCGGTCAATAAGATCGACCGGCCCGACGCCGACCCCACGCGCGTACGTCAGCAGCTCTCTGACCACGGCCTGCTCCCCGAGGAGTGGGGCGGCGAGACGATCTACGTCGACGTCTCCGCCAAAGAGCGCACGAACCTGGACACCCTGCTCGAGATGATTCTTCTGACTTCAGACGTCCAGCTTGACCTGCGCGCCAACCCGCACGCCTCGGCCCGGGGCAACGTCATCGAGGCAAATCTCGACAAGGGCCGAGGTCCCGTCGCCACGGTTCTGGTCAAGCGAGGCGAGCTGCGCAGAGGGGATCTCGTGGTAGCGGGGACTTCCTGGGGCAAGATCCGGGCGATGCTCGACGAGCATGGCCGCAACGTCAAGAGCGCCGGCCCGGGTACACCGGTGCAGGTGCTTGGCTGGCAGTCGCTGCCCGAAGCAGGCGACGAGTTCCACGCCGCCTACGACGAGCGAGAGGCGCGCGCGGTGACCTCTGAGCGCGAGCAGCATCGGCGCGCCGCCGATCTGGTCGCTCAGAAGCAGGTATCGCTCCAGGACCTCTTGAGTGCGACCCAGGACGGGGGTATCCCCGAGCTCAACCTGGTGCTCAAGGCCGACACACAGGGCTCGGTGGAAGCGCTCGACGGCCAGCTCTCGGGAATGGACCAGTCACTGGTCAAGGTCAACATCCTGCGCAAGGGAGCCGGCGCGATCACTGAGAACGATGTGGCGCTGGCTCAGGCGTCGGGCGCCACCGTGATCGGCTTCAACGTGGTGCCCACGTCCCAGGCTCGAGCGCTCGCCGAGGGCGAGGTCGACATTCGCAGCTACCGGGTGATCTACCAGGCGGTCCAAGACATCCAGGATGCGGCCCGGGGTCTGCTCGGTCCCGAGACGCGCGAAGTGCCGATGGGCCAAGCCGAGGTGCGGGCGACGTTTCGCGTGCCTCGTTACGGGCTCGTGGCCGGGTGCATGGTCATTGAGGGGACGATCCGCCGCACCGCCCGCGCCCGCCTGGTGCGGGATGGGACCGTCGTCTACGAGAGCCGCATCGGTTCGCTGCGGCGGTTCAAGGACGATGCGCGCGAGGTAGCGGCCGGGTTCGAGTGCGGGATAGGGATCGAGGGCTACCAGGACGTCAAGGAAGGCGACATGATTCAAGCCTTCGAGATCCAGGAAGTGGCCCGGTAACCAGCAGCACATGTTCGTTGGTGTCGCCCGTTTCGAGCTGTTCATTCCGGAGAGCTCCTCGCTCAAGACCAAGCGAGCGATCCTTCGGTCTGTGATCGACGGAGCGCGCCACAAGTTCAACGCCTCGGTCTCAGAGGTCGAGTATCAAGATCTGTGGCAGCGGGCGGCGCTCGGGATCACCTGTGCCGCGGAGTCGGCGTCACACTGCCGCATGATGCTTTCAGAGATCGAGCGCTTCGTTGCACGCACAGCAGCGGGGGCTGCGGAGCTCACCGGCTCGGTGCATCAGGTTGTCAGCCTCGAGGATGTGCTGCCATGAGCAAGAGAACAAGGCGCGTGGAGAAGCTCTCGGCCCAGGTCTTGTCGGAAGAGATCGCCCGCCTCAAGGACCCTCGCATCGGCTTCGTCACCGTCACCACTGTGAGGGTCACTCCCGATCTCCACCGGGCGCGCGTTCTTGTCAGCGTGCTCGGTTCGGACGAAGAGAAAGAGGACACGATGCGGGGACTCGTAAGTGCGGCGCCGCACCTCAGGGCTCACTTGGGGACTCAGATTCGGCTCAAGTTCGTGCCCGAGCTCGTGTTCGAGCTCGATCATGCCGCGGAGACCGCGGAGCGCGTGGAGACCCTTCTTCGCCGCCTCCACTCGGAAGACTCGAACGAGGAGGCCTGATGGCGCCGCAGCCAAACTGGGACGAGGTCGCCTCCGCGTTGCGCGGAGCAAAGCGGGTCGCTCTCGCCTGCCACGAGAAGCCCGACGGGGACGCGGTCGGCTCTCTGCTGGCTTTGAGTCTCGTTCTGCGCCGGCTCGGCGCCGAGACCTATCCGACCTGGAGCGCGGCCACGGTCGAGGCAGTCGCACCGTACGCGTGGCTGCCCGGCAAGGATCACCTGGTCCAGGTCTCCGACATCCCGTCGGACGTTCCGGTGTTCGTCGCCGTCGACTGCGGCGCGGCCGAGAGACTCGGCGAGCTCGAGGAGATCGCCCGCCGGGCTCCCTGTCTGATCAACATCGATCACCACCCCGGCAACGACGACTTCGCCCACCTCAACGTGGTCGAACCGAGCGCGTCGTCGACCGCCGAGCTGGTCGCGTCATTGGCCGCCGCGCTCGGGGTGGGGCTCGACCGGGACATCGCCACCTGCCTGTACGTGGGAGTCGTCACCGACACCGGACGCTTTCAATACGCGAACTCCTCACCCCACACACTCAGGCTGGCGGCCACCCTCCTCGAGCACGGAGCCCCGGCCCCCACGATCGCCCAAGAGCTGTTCGAGTCCGCACCCTTCGGCCTCCTGAAGCTCGTCGGCCGTCTTCTCGAGCGAGCCACGCTGTATGAGAAGGAGCGCTTCGTCTACTCGTGGCTACAGCGAGGGGACCTCGACGAAACGGGGGTGACGCCGCAGGAGACCGACGGGCTGATCGACGCAATCCGTTCCACGCGGGCTGCCGACGTCGCTGCCCTGTTCAAGCAACAGCTCGACGGCAGCTACCACGTGAGCCTTCGTTCCAAGGGCCCCTCGGTCGGTGTCATAGCCCGAGCCAGGGGCGGGGGGGGCCACGAGCTTGCGGCGGGTTTCACGGCCGCCGACGTCGAGGGCACGGCGGAAGAGATTCGGGCGCATCTCGCCCACCGTGCGGTCGATCTTTCACGCGATCCTCGAGCGGATCGCTCGGATTCACACGCTCCTCGAGCGGATCGCTCGGATTCAGGCGATCCTCCGGCGGATCGCTCGGAGCCTTCGACAGGCCTGTGACCGACGGGGTCGTGGTCGTCGACAAGCCTCCTGGGATGACCTCTCACGATGTCGTCGACGAGGTCAGACGCCTCTTTCGGACCCGCAAGGTCGGTCATGCCGGCACCCTCGACCCCGACGCCACCGGCGTTCTGGTGCTGGGTTTGGGCCGAAGCACGCGGCTGCTCGACTACGCACGCCTAGGTCCCAAGCGCTATCTCGCGGAGGCCTTGTTCGGAGTGACCACCACCACACAGGACGCCTCGGGTGAGGAGCTTTCTCGCCGCGAGTGCAGCTTCACGGAGGCGGACCTGTGCGCCGCGTTGCCGCAGTTCGTGGGCGCGATCGAGCAGGTACCCCCGATGGTCTCAGCGGTGAGGATGGGAGGCGAACGACTCTATGACAAGGCCCGCCGGGGAGAAGTGGTGGAACGTGCCGCGCGTCCCGTGGTCGTCTACGAGCTGAAGTTGCTGTCCTTCTCCGAACAGCGCTCCGGGCGGGATCGGTCGGAGCCTCACGCCGCCTTCGAGGTGTGTTGCTCGGCCGGCACCTACGTGCGCACCCTGGTGCACGACCTCGGCGGGGTGCTCGGATGCGGCGCCCACCTGAGCTCACTCCGGCGGACCGAGGCCGCAGGGTTCGACGTGGCAGAGGCGGTGCCGCTCGCCGACCTGGAGACTTCGCATCTGCTCCCGCCGCTCGAGGCGGTCCGAGGCATGCCGCGCATCGAGGTGTGGGACGAGGACGCAGCCCGGGTCAGGAACGGTGGGCCGCTGCAGGTGGCTCTGGAACCTGCCACTTCATCCACGCAATCCTCGGGCGATCCGCGAGAGGATCGCGTGGCCGTGGTGCACGAGGGCGTGCTCCTGGGCGTCTACCGGAGGGAGTCGAGCGGCTGGGTCGCCGAGCGGGTGATGCCGTCGTGACGCGCGCGGACCTCGCCGGTCTGACGCCGCCACCGCAGGGAGCCGCGATCACAGTGGGGAAGTTCGATGGCGCCCAACTGGGCCACAGCGCACTGCTGAGCGCGACCCTCGCACAGGCCCC
>JBPCPZ010000166.1:0-8313 GCA_050998655.1 Actinomycetota bacterium | reverse complement strand
ATCTGCCTAATCGCCTCGTCCATCGCAATGAACTCCATGGGAGTCACTATGACAGGGGGCTGTGACACTCTTTGGTGAAAACGGGCATCCGAGAGCATCTCTCAATGTTTTTCTTGGGTTTTCTCGAAGCGTCGGTGGTCGGGATGTTGAAGAGAGAGTCGGTGGTCGGGATGTTGAAGAGAGAATCGCCGGTGGACTAACGGACTTGTGTTGCGAAGTGGAGCAACTTGTGCTCGATTAGGTCTCCATTGAATCCCAATTCAGCTGGTGCGTATGTGATGATTGACAGACTTTTGGATCGAGCGCGACGCCGGCACTAGCCGACGTCTACACGGCATGGTGGCCGCGTTGGAGATTAGTCGGGGGTACGGCGGAAGCCTTTTGCCCTTGAGCATGGCGAGTTGCTGTCTTGTAGTCCCCGGTACCTTGATTAGCATGGGGATATGGGTGGGCCGGCCTTCACGGTCGGTGCACAGATGCTCGCTCCATCCTGATGTCTGTTGCAGCAGCGAGCGTCCAGATTCGCCTCCTGACAGTGGCTATCTGGAGAAGGTAGAGCCTAAGTGAGCGACGACCGTGAGGATGGCTCCGGGAAAGAGCGATTAAACTGGCGTCGATACCTTGGGACAACCGAGGATAAGGACGCCCCCTATCCGATCCCGTGGTGGATACTTCTCGTTCTCGATGTTGTTCTGATTGGGACCTCTTTGTTCTATGCGGTTCAGGGGCCTCGAAGACACTTCGTGGTTACACGACTTGGCGCAGCGGTTGGGCTTGTGGCGGTCTGCATTGCCTACTGGCGGCGCCCGAAGTAAAGCTCAGCTCGAGCAGAATCAGGAAGCGAGATAGCCGCTCTCGATCTCGGCGGTCATCTAGGACATGTCCGCCATCGGGAAATCGTGCCGGGCGGCTGCTCGAATGGCGGCGAGCTTGCGTTCTCGATCAAGAGGGGCCGCCGACGTGACCGCTCGGAGTGGGCTTGCCTTAGAGGTTCCCGTCCCGCCGGACCCTTGACTTCTCTGCCTTCCGCGACCGCCGTCCTCGAGCCCGTCGTGGTGCCGAGCCATAGGCTACGATGCGGCCTGGGCGCAGTTCAGCCGCGTCCCCTCTCTTGCCTGACCAATCGGGAGCGGCCGTGCCGGAGAACGCCAAAGTAGTCGTCGTCGGAGCGGGCCTCGTCGGGTGCGCCGTGGCTCAGCACCTCGCCGAGCTCGGTTGGACGGACATCACCGTCGTAGACCAGGGCCCTCTCTTCGCCACCGGAGGCTCCAGCTCACACGCGCCCGGACTCGTGTTCCAGACCAACCCTTCGCAGACGATGACGAGGCTGGCGAGCTACACGATCGAGCACTTCTCGGGCCTCGAGCACGTCGACGGGCCCTGCTTCATCCCCGCCGGCAGCATCGAGGTGGCGGCGACTCCGGAACGCCTCGATTGGCTCAAGCTGCGCCACGGCCTTGCGTCCTCGTGGGAAGTCTCCTCAAGACTCTTGAGCCCCCAGCAGGTCTCAGAGCTCATCCCGCTGGTGGATGCCGGCAGGGTGCTGGGTGGCCTCTACGTCCCGTCGGACGGGATCGCCAAGTCCGTGAGGGCGATCGAGGCGATGGCTGCGAAGGCCTCCGAGCATGGCGTCCGCTTCCGTGGAGATACCGTCGTGACAGGCATCGCGGTATCCGACGGAAAGGTTCGCGGAGTCGAGACTTCCGAGGGTCTCCTCGGGGCCGACCTGATCGTGAGTTGCGCCGGAATGTGGGGGCCGTTGATCGGCCGCTTGGTCGGCATGCGTATCCCGTTGCTGCCCGTGCAGCACCAATATGTGCGCACCTCGGTCGTGGACGAGCTCGCCGACGAGACGCAGGAGGTCACACATCCGATCCTGCGCCATCAGGACTCCGCCCTTTACTTCCGCCAGCTGCAGAACTGCTACGGCGTGGGCTCCTATCAGCACAGCCCCCTACCGGTGGCTCCGGAGACGATCCTGAGTCCTGCGGATGCGCCCATCATGCCCTCGCTCATGCCCTTCACCGAGGACGACTTCAAGCAACCGTGGGCCGATGCGATAGAGCTCGTTCCCGCGCTTGCACAAACGAGCTGGGAGGATTCCCTCAACGGATTGTTCTCGTTCACGCCCGATGGGCTTCCACTCATAGGCGAGTCTCGGATCGTGCGCGGCTTCTGGGTGGCCGAAGCGGTATGGGTGACTCACTCGGCCGGCGTCGGCAAGGTGACCGCCGAGTGGATCGCCGAGGGGACGCCCAGCATGGACCTGCGCGAGTGCGACATCTATCGCTTCGAGCCGTTCGCCACGAGCCCTTCCTATGTCGAGGCGCGCGGCTGTACTCAATACGACGAGGTTTACGACATCATCCACCCGATGCAGCCACTGGCCGAGCCGCGGCCGTTGCGCGTGAGCCCCTTCTATCGGCGTCAACAAGAGCTCGGCGGCAGTTTTCTCGAGTTCTCGGGCTGGGAACGCCCGCAGTGGTATCACGCGAACGAGCCGTTGATTGAAGGTCGCGAGGTGCCGGGCCCGGGGGAGTGGGCGGCGCGCTTCTGGTCGCCGATCGTCGGCGGCGAGCACCTGGTGACGCGCGAGCGCGTCGCGATGTTCGACATGACGTCACTGAAGCGGGCCGAGGTCAGAGGGCCGGGCGCTCTGGGCTTTCTGCAACGTTTGAGCACCAGCGATCTCGACCGCAAGCCCGGATATGTGACCTACACCTTGATGCTCGATGCGAACGCCGGCATCCGCAGCGACATCACGGTGGCTCGATTGGCGCCGGACCGCTTTCAATTGGGATTGAACGGGCCGCGCGACATCGACTGGCTCGAGCGCCACGCCGCCGCCGACGCTTCCGTGTTCATCACCGATATCACTTCGGGTACGTGCTGCATCGGGTTATGGGGGCCCGACGCGAGAAAGGTCGGACAGAACGCATCTAGAGACTCGTTCGGCCATGATGACTTCGGTTTCTTTCGGGCGAGAGAAGTCTTCATCGAAGAGGTTCCGGTGGTGGCGTTGCGGTTGTCCTATGTGGGTGAGTTGGGCTGGGAGCTGTACACCACGGCCGATCTGGGTTTGCGGCTCTGGGATCTGCTGTGGCGAGCCGGCCGTCCCTTCGGCATCATCGCGGCCGGGCGGGGGGCCTTTGCGGGCATGCGTCTCGAGAAGGGATACCGTTCCTGGGGGCTCGACATGTGGACCGATCATGATCCCTACGAGGCGGGCCTGGGTTTCGCGGTCAACGAGGAGAGGACGGACTTTCTCGGCGCGTCGGCCCTGAGTGCCCGCAAGCATGAAGGGCCCCGCCGCAAGCTCTGTTGCCTCACCGTCGACGACGGGACCGTGGTGATGGGTAAGGAGCCGGTGTTCTCCAACGGAGAGGCAGTCGGCTTCGTTACCAGCGCAGCCTACGGTTACTCGGTCGGCCGCAGCATCGCCTATGCATGGCTGCCCGTGGAGTTGGCGGATCCTGGTACCAAGGTGGACGTCGAGTACCTGGCGCAGCGCTACCCTGCCACGGTGTCACATGAACCGCTGTTCGATCCCGAGATGAAACGTATGCGCTCGGCTGAGTGAGAGTTGTGGCAAGAATCGTTCGAGTAGCACCGACTAGACGGAGGTTCAATGTCGAACAGCAGCATTCCCGAGATACTTCTTTACACGCGCATCCGCAAATCCCCCTACTTCTACGGCTCCCGTCGCCACGGACCCGTCATGTACAGCGTCTACAATCGCACCTATCACCCCCGCCACTACGGAGATCCGGTCGAGGAGTACTGGCACTTGCTTAAGGGTGTCACCCTGTGGGATGTGGGAGTCGAGAGACAGGTCGAGATCAGCGGCCCCGATGCGTTCACGTTCACGAACCTGTTGGTCCCGCGTGATCTGAGCAAGTGCAACGTGCGCCAGTGCAAGTACGTGTTCATCACAGATCAGCATGGCGGCATCATCAATGACCCCGTCTTGCTGCGCCTCGACGAGAACCATTTCTGGCTGTCCTTGGCCGACAGCGATGTGCTCCTGTGGGCGCGTGGGGTTTCCTACAAGCTTGGGCTCGACGTCACGATCCGCGAGGCGGACGTAGGTCCGGTGCAGGTGCAAGGCCCGAAGTCGGCCGACGTCATGGTCGAGCTATTCGGCAGCAAGGTCCTCGATATCGGCTACTACTACATGGACGAGTACGAGCTCGACGGGCTCTCCGTGGTCGTTTCCAGGACTGGCTACACTTCCGAGCTCGGATATGAGATCTACCTGCGGGACGCAAGCAAGAACGGCGTCAAGTTATGGGACAAGGTGCTTGAAGCGGGCAAGCCGCACGGGCTCGAGGTTATCGGGCCGTGTCACATCCGCCGCATCGAGGGCGGGATATTGGCCCACGGCGCAGACGTGACCGTGGACAACAACCCCTTCGAGGTGGGCCTCGGCTATGACTGGATGGTCGATCTCAATCAGGAGTCAGACTTCATCGGCAAGGATGCCCTTACCCGCATCAAGAGAGAGGGCGTGAGTCAGAAGCTGGCCGGCGTCGAGATCGAAGGCGAGAACCTCGGCTCTTACAACGACGGCTCGATGATCGACTTCTTCGACGTGTTCTCGGGCGACGGCAAGGTTGGGATCGTTACCAGCGCGTGCTATTCGCCCACGCTCGAGAAGAATATCGGCTACGCCATGTTGCCCGTGGCGTATACCGAGCTCGGCACCGAACTGCAGGTGCAGACACCTGCGGGCCGGCGCGGTGCGATGGTCGTGCCCAAGCCCTTCATCGATCCGAAGAAGGACACGCCCAAGCAGGATGTCAAGGCGACGTCCAGGTAATGACCTGGATGACTCAAGAGCGGCAAGGAGTCTGGGGATGAGCTTTCCCTCCGACCTGGAGATCGCGCGTGGCGGAAACCTGAAACCTATCGAGGACATCGCCTTGGCAATGGGTGTGGGCGCGCATGACCTCGAGCATTACGGCACTGATGTCGCCAAGATCAAGCTGGAGGCCATCGACAGTCTGCAGGATCGCCCGCTCGCGAAGTACGTAGTCGTATCGGCCATCACCCCGACTCCGTTGGGGGAGGGCAAAACCACCACTACGGTCGGCCTGGGGCAGGGGTTCTCGCAAATCAACAAGAAGGCCACGATTGCCATCCGCCAGCCATCGATGGGACCAACCTTCGGCATCAAGGGGGGCGCGGCCGGGGGAGGCTACAGCCAGGTGATTCCGATGGAGCGGCTCAACCTCCATCTGACCGGCGACATGCACGCGGTCACCGCGGCCCACAATCTACTGTCCGCGATGATCGACAATCACGTCCATCACAGCGACGACTTCTTCAACATCGATCGGCACAGCCTCACTTGGAGGCGAGTGCTGGACGTAAACGATCGCGCTTTGCGCAACGTGATCACCGGTCTGGGGTCAAGAGAGGACGGCGTCATCCGCCAGACCGGATTCGATATCACGGCTGCATCAGAGGTCATGGCCGTGCTTGCCCTATCGACGTCGTTGCAGGACATGCGCCAAAGACTCGGCCGCATCGTCATCGGCAACAGAGTCACGGGCGAGCCGGTCACCGCCGAGGAGCTCAAGGCCGCCGGCGCCATGACCGTGATCATGCGAGATGCAATCAAGCCGAACCTGCTGCAAACCCTTGAGAACACCCCCGTGCTGGTGCATGCAGGGCCGTTCGGAAACATCGCCCATGGGAACTCCTCAATCGTCGCCGATCTCATAGGCATCCGGTCGGGAGACGTACTGGTGACCGAGGCCGGGTTCGGCGCAGACATGGGGGCCGAACGCTTCTTCAATATCAAGTGCAGGAACTCTGGCCTCAAGCCGGATGCGGCGGTGGTAGTCGCCACGGTCCGGGCGCTCAAGGCGCATTCGGGACGGTTTCAGGTCCGGGCCGGCCGTCCACTTCCCGAGGAGATGTTGGTCGAGAACCCTGAGGATGTGTGGGAGGGCGGCGCCAACCTCATTAAGCAGATTGACAACATCCGCCTCCATGGTGTGACACCGGTGGTGGCGATCAATGCCTTTCCTACCGACTTCGATTCCGAGCACGATGCCATCCGCTCCATTGCCGAGGAAGCTGGTGCCAAGGCTGCAATCGCGACTCACTTTAGCGATGGGGGCCGGGGTGCAGCCGAATTGGCGGAGGCCGTTTGGGAGGCCGCCTCGGCCCACAGTGACTTTCACTTCCTCTATCCCGACGACGCCTCCCTTCGAGACAAGATTCACGCCGTCGCCACCAAGGTCTACGGGGCAGCCGCGGTCGAGTACGATCTCGTCGCCAGCAGGCAGCTCGACTCCTATGAGACAAACGGCTTCGGCCACTTGCCCGTCTGCATAGCCAAGACGCATCTGTCGATTTCCTCAGACCCCAAGCTCAAGGGAGCGCCGAGCGGTTGGACTCTGCCGGTCAGACAGGCTCGGGCGTCGGTCGGGGCAGGGTTCATATATCCGGTGTGCGGCGACATGCGCACGATGCCGGGATTGTCAGGCAGTCCCGCGGCCGAACGCATCGATATCGACGAGAACGGCGAGATAGTCGGGCTTTCGTGAATTATCTCGAGCTGCCGCTGGAGCGGTTTCTCGAGATACTGGCCGCTAGAGAGCCGGTCCCCGGCGGAGGAGGTGCAGCGGCTGTCTCGGTGGCGTTGGGGGCCGCACTCGCCGCGATGGCCGCCCGCTACTCGAGCGGCCGCCTCGATGACGCCGGCGAGCTCGCGCGCAAAGCCGACGAACTCAGGGTTGAAGTGCAGTCGCTGATCGAGAAGGACGCCGCCGCCTACTCGCGCGTGCTCGAGATCTATCGTTCCGAGGAGCGCAGTGGGTTGGGCGAGGCCTTGTCGGTGGCCGCCGACGTGCCGCTGTCTATTGCTATTGCCGGTGCGGCGGTTGCGGAGATCGGGGTCGTGATTGCCGAGCACGGGAACCCCAATCTGCGCGGCGACGCGGTCACGGCAGTGCTGTTGGCCGAATCGGGCGCGCGCGCTGCGTCCCTGCTCGTGAATCTCAACCTTGACTTGGCGCACATCGAGGATGAGCGTCGCGCCCGGACAAAGGATTGCGTTGCCACCGCGGAGGGAGCCAGACAGCGCGTGCTGGTCGGCGTCACGGGTATCGCCGGATGAATGTCAAGCAGGCACACCTCATCGATGGGCGCGCCATTGCTGCGGAGCTCAGAGAGTCACTGCGTAAAGACATCGCGGCCCTGAGCGCCGAAGGCGTGTGCCCGGGGCTGGCAACGGTGTTGTTCGAGGAGGACTACGCGGCGAAGGCTTACCAGCGTAGGCTCAGTGCCTTGGCGTCGGAGCTCGGTTGCCACTACGTTTCGGAAGCATTGCCTCGAGACGCGCATGAGGCCGATGCCCTCGCAATCGTGGGAAAACTCGGAGCGGACCCCCGGATTCACGGGATACTCATCCTTCGACCCCTGCCTCCGCAGATTTCCGAAGCGGTGGTCTACGAGGCCCTCGATCCTCTCAAGGACATCGAGGCCGTACACCCTTTCAACGCGGGCCTGTTGGAGCTGGGCAGGCCCCGCTTCGTGCCCTCGACCCCCGCCTCGTGCTTTTGCTGCTTGGACAACTAGGTGTCTTCTTCGGGGCGTGACCCGGCCCGTTTCTACGAAGGCATCAATGTGGTCGTCGTGGGTCGGTCGGCGAACGTCGGAAGGCCCGCCGTCCTACTCGCATTGGCGCGCAACGCAACCGTGATGTCGTGCGACGAATACACCTCTGCCCGCGGCCAGCTGCACGAGTACACCGAGCGAGCCGACGTGCTCATCGTTGCCGCCGGAGTTCCGGGTTTGATCACCGGGGAGCACGTCTCAGACGGTGTGATCGCGATCGACGTTGGGATCAATCCGGTGAAGGAGGGGTCACGCACCCGCTTGGTGGGTGACCTCGAATTCGACGGCGTTGCGTCCAAGGCGGCGGCGATCACGCCCGTGCCTGGGGGCGTGGGCCCCATCACGCAGGTATGGCTCCTAAGGAACACGGTCTTCGCCACGCAGCTTCAGACCGGCAAGGGCGCAATCGAGCATCACGCCGAAGTACTGGGGCTTGGCCACGAGGACTGAGGTCCTCCATCGCGCGCAACGCGCCATCGAATACCGAATCGGTACTCGGGCGCGCATAACGCGCGCTTGAGTACCCGCGCCAGGGTCGACGGGCGCGCCAACGCCGCTGCCCTTGTGGCAGCGTCGCTCTACGGAGCATCGGTCGGTGCCGTAAGGGTGGCGGTCGTTGACGTCTCGCCCTTGGCCCTCGCGCTGCTGCGCTTCGGCCAGGGGGCGCTGATCCTCGTGATCGCG
>JBPCPZ010000103.1:0-9411 GCA_050998655.1 Actinomycetota bacterium | reverse complement strand
GCCCTGGGGCGATCTCCTCGTAGTGAGCGGTGAACCGAGGATCGCCGACGTACATGTCGCCGAGGCCCTGATGGATGTCATAGCCGCAGTCGTAGAACCAGCGGGTGATATGCAAGCGGTGCTCCTCTGCCAGGCCCATCGCCTCCTCGCCGTCCGCGACAACCCCGGCCTCGAGAGCTTCGGCCAATCTGCGGTCGATGTTGGCGCCTTGGGCTTTGAGCTTCCGCCAGTCCTCCTTGGTGTAGGTCGCTACCCGGCGCTGGGACTGTCGGAACGCATCGGTCTCCCCCCAGCGCTGCTCTGCCTCTTGCGCGTAATCCTCGGGCGCGAAGTCCCCGAAGACCTCGAACCGTTCCTCCGGCGTCAATGAGATGCCCATCTGTCTTGCCTCCATTTCCTTCTCGACAACTACGACGATCCTCTCCAGGCGTGCGATCCGATCCCTCAACAGCCGATGCTGCCGGCGCAGGTGAACCGACTGATCGGCAGGAGTGTCCTTCAGGATGGCCGCCACCTCCTCCAGAGGAAACCCAAGCTCCCGGTAGAACATGATCTGCCTCAACTTGTCCAGATCGCAGTCCTCATAGCGCCTGTAGCCGTTCAGCGACTGGCGGCCCGGTGACAGAATGCCGATCTGGTCGTAGTGGTGAAGCGTGCGCACAGTCACGCCCGAAAGGGCGGCGACCTGACTCACCGAATAGCCGACGTTCTCCTCCATATCGAGCCCAGGCTAGACCCTGACGTTACGTCAGGGTCAAGGCTCGATCTGGGAGATCACCCGGAGGGGCTCACCAGTGCCCACAGCAGCCGGTGATCCGAATAGAAGTCGGGGTCGCCCCTGCGGGCCTCATAGCCAACATCATGGGAGGCATCACGAATGACACCACGGGCAAACACATAGTCGATGCGCTTATGCCCGTTCAACTGAGCGGCCAGCGACTCCTCAGAGCCCCCGTGGCGCTCGAAGACGGCATCTGAGAACCCGCCCTGCTCCGTGAGGACGTGCCAAAAAGGCAAAACCTCGCACACCACTTTCTCGCGCGACTTCAGACAACGGCGATTGTTGAAATCACCGCCGATCACCGGCACTTGCGGCACGTCACCGCGCGGATACTGCGTCTGCAGATAATTCATCACCTCGCGAGCCCACTGGGCCTTGTAACAGAAACCCATTGTCGAGGCTGCAAACTTCTGGTTGGTGACGAAGTGCACGCTTACAAGGGGCACCTCGATCCCTCCGGATTTCGTCCGTGCCAGACAGTGCGCGTGTTCCTTGATGCGCGGTTTCAGTTCGGGCGCTGCATCGCGCGACGAATATCGGGACGCCACAAAGCCTCCCTGCCCGGCGGCTTGCATCGTCTCACCATTGAGAAGGATGGCGGTATTGCGCACTACGACCTGATCCTCCTGGGTCCCCACTATAGGTTCGGGGCCGGGAGACACCGCTACATCGAAACCGAATCCCGTCGATTCCTCGAATAGAGCCGCCACTCGCGCTGCGCTGCTTTCGACAACCTCCTGAAGGAGTACTGCATCGGGTGCAAAGGGCACGGCCTTTGGCACGCGCGGCATGAAGTTCAGGATCTCAGCGTCCACACGATCGCGAGCCTGGGCCTTTTTCAGGTTGGCGCTGAGGACCAACACTTGTCCGGCAGGTGAACGTTTCAATGCTCCTCCATCGGTGGCCGATGCAACGGTGTATTTTACCTACCTAACTGGCTATGGAAGAACCGCAATTGCCTCGATCTCGATCAACTGGCCCTCGTAGCCCAGGAACGTCACACCCAGCAGAGTGCTCGGAGGGCCACTCAGGCCCGATTTCTCGAGACACCTCCACGCCTTTCCCAGTGTCGCGCGTTCGCTCGCAACTACGAATACCGTCGTCTTCACGATGTCGTCGACACCTGCGCCGGCTCCTTCCAGGGCGACCAGCAAGTTACCGACCGTTTGATCTGCCTGGGTTACTAGATCCCCTTCACCGACGAGCCGTCCAGTCGCGTCCAACGGCACCGCCCCGGCCGTATAGACGGTCCTTACCCCGTGCGCGACCACTGCGTAGCTGTACCCTGGAGTCGGACCCAGCTCCGGCAGTTCGACGCGTGCAATCACCACGACCGGTCGGCTCTCACGGGACGAAACCGTATCAGAAACCCCCCACAAGGCCGCGTCTGCCACTCAATTCCCGGGGGCGCAGATCCGATAAAGAAAGGTGGACAGGAGAAGGCCTACGCTTATCAGGCTGGGTGTGTGTTGGGTGTTGTCGCTGCTTGTAGGCTGTGGCGCTCAGGCACAGGCTCCGATCGAAACTTTCGCGCAGAGATCTCGCCCACACCCAGTCGGAGAGAAGCGATCATATGTCGAGCATGGGCCGAACCCTCGCCCAAGCCACCGCTCCGACAATCCGACTCACGAAGGCACGCCCAAGGAGGGCACGCCCAAGTCCTCGGTGAACATGGTCGTCGTCACGAGGGTTGTGGACGGGGACACGATCGAGGTGGACTACGGAGGTTCAATCGTGGACATCCGTTTCATCGGTGTCGACACTCCGGAGACCGTCCATCCGACCGAGCCCGTGGAGTGCTTCGGTCCGGCTGCGTCGCGCTTTACCACCGCGGCCTTGACGGAGGAAACAGTGAGGCTCGAGTTCGATGTGGAGCGTCGGGACCACTACGGGCGCCTGCTGGCCTATGTTTGGGATGACGGAAGGCTCTTCAACACCGCGCTGGTTCAACGGGGCTTCGCCACCGTTTCCACGTACCCGCCGAATGTGAGGTACGTGGAGCGCTTCAGCGCGGCGCAGGACCGAGCTGAAAGCGACGGGAGAGGTATGTGGGAGGGCTGCTCCGCGCCCGTCCCCGACTCCTCCGCGGGCACCGGCACCGCCGGCGATCCGTCGGGCGCCTGTGACGGATACTCGCCCTGCCTCCCCCCGGCGTCGGATTACGACTGCGCAGGAGGGTCCGGGGATGGCCCCGAGTACGCCCAGGGCCCCATCGAAGTGACCGGATCTGATCCCTATGAGCTGGACACCGAAGGCGACGGAATCGCTTGCGAGGCCTGACCCCCGTTAGCGCGCTCCCCCGCTGCCCACCTTCTCGCCGACCGAGGGCCGAAGCGAATCAAGCAAGCGCTGGGTGGCAACGGCGATCTCGCTGACCCCTCGGTTAAAGGCGTCCTCGTTGACTCGAGAGGGGCGGCTGAAGCCGCTCACCTTGCGCACGAACTGTAGAGCGGCTGCGTCGATCTCCTCAGTCGAGGCAGGTTCGCTATAGTCTCGAAGCTTGTGAATACTGCGACACATGGCTCACTCCTTCTTGCTATGACTTGGTTATCAAAATTTCGCCTTCATCCTCGCACCCGATCCCCCGTTTGTCTCCGGAACTCCCGGGTACCCACGGCAAGACAGATTCCTGCAGCAATCGTGAGGATACCCAGCGACGAAAGGACTCGAGTCGACCAGCCCTCGATCACGAGTATACGCATCGCTTCGATCGCGTAGGTGAGCGGGTTGATTCTCGCCACCACTCTCATCCAGGACGGCATAGCATCAAGCGGAACGAATGCGTTACTCATGAACAGCAGCGGCAGAGAGATGAAGCCGACGACGGCAAAAAAAGTGCCATGCTGTGGTACTGCATAGGCGAGGGCCGAGAAGGCTGAGGTGACCGACATCGTCAGCAGAGCTGCCGCAAAGAGGATGACCACGAAGCCCAGCGGCCCCGACTCGATGCGCACGCCCAAGATCAGGGCCACCGCCACGACGAGCATGATCTGAACCGACTGTTGGGCGACCTGAAAAACGAAACGGCTTACGATTACCGAGCTGCGGGCGATGGGCATGCTCATCAATCGATCCAGATATCCGGTCTCCTTGTCCCACAACAGGGGCATGGCGGCGCTGACCCCATTCCCGACGATGGTGAATGCAATGATGCCGGCGAGCATGAAACTGATGTAGTCGTCGGTCCCTATTACCCGCGTATCAATGGCGCGTTCGACCCCGGCCCCGAAGAACACCAGCCAGATTGCCGGCTGGGCGATGCTGAAGACGAGATTGAGCCGTTCACGCAGCAGCTCGATCCACCATCGCCGGACCAGCGCCATAACCTCCTGCGTCCAGCGCGAGCGAGCCTCCGAGCGCGTGAAATGTGCGGCCGATGCTCGCTCATCCAGGGCCGCTTCTTCTACGGTCACGCGTTTTCCGTCTCTCGGAGCTCGCGCCCGGTATGAAGCAGAAAGACATCGTCCAGAGACGGCTGACTGTACGTCATCCGTTCGAGTTTCAAGCCTTGCTCCAACCCGATGCGCATGACGGCAGGAAGGGCAAGGGAAGCATCCTCCACATAGAGGTGAAGGTTGCCGGAATCGGCCATGACTATGTCCTTGATCCAGGACTCTCCGCCGACCACTCTGCGCAGGCGCTCTGCGTCATCGGTCTTGATCTGCACGAGATCGGCACCGACGGCGCGTTTGAGGTCGGCGGGGGAGCCCTCCACTACCACAACGCCGCGATCGATGATGGCGACTTTGTTGCAAAGGCGGTCGGCCTCATCGAGATAGTTGGTAGCGAGAAGGATAGTGGCCCCGCGGTCACGCTGTTCCCGTACGTAATCCCACACGCGATGGCGGGACTGCACGTCGAGTCCCAGCGTAGGTTCGTCGAGAACCAAGACTTCGGGCGAGTGGAGAAGCCCGCAGGCGAGATCCAGACGCTTCTTCATACCACCGGAATACTCGGTCCACCGCCGGTCGGCGTCGGGAAGAAGGCCCACCGCGCCGAGAGCTTCTTCGGCTCTGCGTCGGACCTCCTTTCGCGGCACATGATAGAGACAAGCCTCGATCTCCACCCACTCCCGACCTGTCAAAAGTCCTCGATAGGCCACCGTCTGCATCACGTAGCCGATGCGGCGGCGCACCTCCCTGGCGTTCGTCGCGATATCGAAACCACAGACACGCGCAGAACCCACGGTCGGCGCAAGCAGCGTGGTCAACATTCGGATCGTGGTGGTCTTTCCGGCCCCGTTGGGGCCCAGCAGGCCGAACACGTCTCCGCGGCCGACCTCGAGATCGAGGGACTCGACGGCGAGGTGCGTGCCGTAGGACTTACCCAGGCCCACTGTCTCGATGACGGCGCTCAAGACAACTGCTCCCGCCCAAGGTCGTTTTGTTCAGCCCTCAACATACCCTGATCCTAAGCGGCCCGAGCGAAACCTAATTGCGCGTGGACCCGGCAATGGCATGGGTGCGATCCTCGAGCTCAGCGCGAAACAACACGCTTACCCACGACCGGTACGGGCGCCATTTCTCTGCGATGTCCGCCAACCTCTCGATTGAGGGCACCGCCTGGAAGTCGTATGCATCTGCCATCGCCCGATGCAGTCGCCGCTCGCTACGAGAGAAATGATCCGGCTCACCGGCACCGCGGACGAGAATCAGCTCGGCCGAGAAGTCCCCGATCCCGGGAAGTCGCTTGAGCTCTTCAAGAGCATCTTCACGCGCCAGCTGGCGGAGTCGAGCAGCGTCGAGCCGGCCCTGTACAGCCGCCTCAGCGACTCCATGCAGATACTCTATCTTGCGGGCGAACAGGCCTGGGAAGCTGACCATCGAAGCGAGACATTGTGGGCTCGGAAACGCGTGCAGACGTTCTCCGTGAATGATGACTTCCTTACCGAACTCTTGCGCCATGCGCTGCTTGATGCGCGCTGCCTGCGTAATGCGGATGCGGTGTCCGATGATCGCCCACGCTGCGGCTTCATAGGGGGACCAGAAGAGTACCGGCCGCAACCCTGCGTACGAGCTCTGCAATGCCCTCACGACGTGGTCGCGCTTGCCCACGCCTGGGAATCCCGATCCATCCACGTCGAGCGACAGGATGCGGGCGACCTGTCGGCGAACAAGCGTCCGACCGCCATCTCCGAAAATCTCTCCGACCGCGGCCTTGCTCGTCTGCCGAATGCACACCCCCACCGTGTTCTCCCAAGCCCCTTCCACGGGGAAGACGAGGTGAAGGTGATTCGGATGCTGCGCTACGTCATGAGCGGCGGGCGCAAAGCCTTCAAGGAAGCGGATGCTCGCATGGAGTGAGAATGGACCCTTGGGCGAAATGCGGAAGCTGGTCATGGTCACTAAGATATCGGGGATGAGGATTGCCGCGCTCTACGACATCCATGGGAACGTCTCTGCCTTGGAAGCCGTCCTGCGGGAGATCGCCGCCGACCAGGTCGACGCCCTTGTGGTCGGCGGCGACGTCGTCTGGGGCCCGCATCCGAGCGCGGCCATCGAACGCCTGACCGAGCTCGCCCTACCCGTGACATTCATACGCGGCAACGCTGATCGTGAGGTCTGTGATGAAGTCGTCTCCGACGGTCCCGGCGGGAGCGCAGAGACAGACGCGATCTCGCAGGTCACAGAATGGTGCAGGCACGAGCTGAGCGAACAACAGCGCGATTGGGTAAGGAGCCAGTCTCTTGCCGCAACCTTCGATGTGAAAGGTCTGGGTGAGACCCTGTTCTGCCACGGATCACCCCGCAGCGACGAGGAGATCGTCACCACTGCGACTCCCGAGCAACGCTTTCTCGAAGCGCTGAGCGGTGTTCGCCAAGCCACCGTGGTCTGCGGACACACTCATATGCAGTTCGATCGGACGGCGCAGGGGCGGCGCCTGATCAACGCCGGCAGCGTCGGCATGCCGTATGAGGGCGAACAAGGAGCCTACTGGGCGCTGTTGGGTCCTGGAGTGCAATTCCGTCGCACGGACTACGACATCGGGAAAGCGGCCAGGCAGATGAGGGTTTCGGGCTGCCCGCACGTCGAAGAAATTTTCATCGACACCATCGTGAACCCTCCCGACAAAAACGCTACAACCCGACACTTCGAAGCGCAGGCGACGACTGAGTTGATGCAATGGAGGCCGCGTGATGATTGACTCGGTGTCGATCGGTTCGTTTGGTAGACGTAGGAGGAGAGATGGGAATCGAGAGGCTTGCAGTCGGAGCGTTGGTGGGATTCGTGTCCAAAGTGATCATGGACCAGGCCACTTCGCCCTTCTACGCGCGCCAGAGCGAGACATCCAAGCGCGTGGAGGAGGAGCTGGCGCCGGGAGGAACCCTCGTCCAACTTGGCAAGCAAGTCGGTCTGGCTGCCGGGCGCGACCTCTCAGATGATCGCGCCGAGCGACTCGGAGTGGCTCTTCACCGGACCCTCGGAATGAGCTACGGGATCGCTGCCTCGCTCCTAGTGGGGAGAGGTTTACGTCCGCTATGGGCGGGCCTGGCGATGGGCATCGCAGGGCTCGTGGTGGTGGATGGGGGCACCTCGATCTCCTCGTTCTCGAACTACCCGCTAGAGAGCCACATGCGCGGAGTCGTGGGGCACGGCACCTATGGCCTCGCCGCCGGCCTCCTGTTGTCGTTGGTCGAGCGCAGCTAGGGTCGCAGAGGAGCTACCGCAGGCGCCGAACAGGTTAAGCGCCAGGGTCGCGACGACCCGTAACGATGTCGATACGGTCGTGCGGCACAATGCGGTGATGAGGCTAACCATCAGCGCCACCCGGCTCGTGTGGGCAGTGCCGTTCGTATGCGCCCTGGCCACAGCCCTGGTTGCGGCCTACATACTCGGGCTCGGCCCCCAGCCGGTGGCCGGCATTGGCGACGAGGCCATATTCACTATGGTTACCGGACTGGCGTTTGGTTGCGTCGGAGCACTGGTCTCCGCCCGCCAACCCGGCAACGCAATCGGCTGGCTGTTCTGCGCGGTGGGACTCGCCACCGCGTTGTCCGGTCCGTCGTTCATCTATGGACAGCTGGCGGTGCCCGGCCGGGCCTGGGGAACATGGTTGTCGAACTGGACCGGCTTGTTCACCTTGGTCACGGTTCCCCTGGTACTGCTGCTGTTCCCCGACGGGAAGCCGCTGTCGCGGCGATGGCGCCTGGCGGTGTGGGTGGCGGGAGTCGCGATGGCAATCCTGGAGGTGCACAACGCCTTTGCTCCCGGCCGCCTCGAGGATTCCACGGTGGCCAACCCCGCGGGAATCGAGAGCTTGACCTTCCTCAACAGCACGTGGCTGGGCTGGGGCGCCTGGTTACTTGTGGGGGTGTCGGTTGTGGCCGGAGCCGTGAGCCTCGTGCTGCGCTTCAGACGGTCGCGCGGCGTGCAGCGCCAGCAGCTCAAGTGGTTGGCTCTGGCCGCAGCGATGGTGGGCTTAGGATTCGTCTTTCTGGTCGCTACCGCGGGAAAGGCGGAGTGGGCGGGCGCCTTTACCGGGATAAGCATTCTCCTCCTACCGGTCTTGGTGGGCGTTGCGATCCTGCGTTATCGCCTCTACGACATCGACTCGATCGTCAACCGCACCCTCGTCTACGGTTCGGTTAGTGCAGTGATGGCTCTCGTCTACGTCGTGGGTGTCGTCGTCGTGGGTGACGTTATCCGGGGGATCACAGGTCAGAATAGCAATCAGCTTGCAGTGGCGGCTTCCACGCTGGCGGTGGCGGCCTTGTTCCGGCCTGCACGCAGCCGCCTACAGAACCTCATCGATCGTCGCTTCTACCGGAGAAAGTACGACGCCACCCTCACGGTGAAGGCCTTCTCGACGCGTCTTCAAGAAGAGATCGACCTCGAGGCCCTTGCGGCCGAGCTCGAGGCGGTGGTGCGGCACACCATGCAGCCGGCCAGCGTCTCCATCTGGCTTCGACCCTGACTCGACTGAGCCCGCACTGCGGCGCTCAAAACGGGTTCTCGATTTTTAGGGGCGCCACAGTACCGGAAACGGTACCGAGAAGCGCTCAAAACGCGGGGGGGCCGGGTTCGGGGGCCGGCTAGGGTTTGGCGGCTACGAATAGCTCAGTTGAGCCCGGCTCTAGTTCTGAGTGCTCGAAAGGCACACAGCGTGGGACGAACCCAGCTTCGGTCAACCACGTCATCCACTCGTCGCGCGCAAACAACCCGCAACGGTGCCGGTCGTGCTCGACGCCGACGGCCCCCGTCTCGTCGCGCAGCAAGTAGGCGAAGTCCATTACGTAAGAGGTGTCGGCAGGGTCGGGGTCTGACGTCCATTCCAAGTAGCGCAGCCCGCGGCCCCCATCGTCGTTGCCCCCGTGCTCTGTACCTGGCTTGAAGTTCTCGCGCACATGGTCGGGAGCAAACAGCGCGGCCCCCGCCGGTTTGCAGTGCACGAATGCCGTCTCGCAGGCGGCTCGCAAGTCTTCCTCGGTCAGCATGTAGTCCACGGCATCGTGTACGAAGACGGCATCGAACTGGCGTCCCAGACGCACCGTGCGCATGTCTCCTCGAACATGCTCACACTCGGGGTTGATTCCTCGGCTCAACTCCAGCATGCCTTCGGAAGGTTCCACGAGCGTCAGGTCGAAGCGGGACTTCATATGGGAGGCGTTGTTGCCTGCGCCCGAGCCGAGC
>JBPCPZ010000099.1:0-7006 GCA_050998655.1 Actinomycetota bacterium | reverse complement strand
AAGGTCGCACGGCGGAGGTGGTCCTAGGTGAAAGACGGGTCCCACCCAATTGCGACCACATCGACTTCGTCGTGATCCGAGACCTCTAATCCGGCATTTTGGACTCCCTCGCGCACGCCGTCCCCGCCGATGACGAAGGCGCTCTTGGGGCGCGGGGACCGCGCCCGGAGAACCTCGCCGAGCACAATGGCCGAGGTCAGGATCAGCTCTCGGGGCACCTTGATGCCCATATTTTCGAGCTTGGCGGCGTACTGGGCGAGAGTGTCGCGAGAGTTGTTGGTGCAGAACAGCACTTTGATTCCCTGTGCCTGCATACGGGCAATCGCCTCGACTGCTCCGGGGAGAGCGCTCCCGCCCCGGTAGACGACGCCGTCGAGATCGCACACGACTCCCTCGATGTCGTGCAATGAGCGGTGCATTCGCCTCCGGTTAGCCTCACCTCATGTACCTACAACTTCGGACGAACGACCCTATCCGCCGGTGAGCCGGCCCCGTCCGGATCCTCTCGACTTTCTCGGGCTGGGTGCGCTTTTCACCGAGGAGGAGCTCATGCTCCAGGAGACCGTGCGGCGCTTCGCCGCCCATCGGCTTCTTCCCGGAATCGAAGAGTGGTTCGAGAACGCAGAGTTCCCGCGCGAGATCGCAGAAGAGCTCGGCCGACTCGGTCTCCTCGGGATGCACCTGCAGGGCTACGGGTGCGCCGGTGTCAACGCGGTCGGCTACGGCCTCGCCTGTCTCGAGCTCGAGGCAGCAGATTCCAGCTTCCGCAGCTTCGTCTCGGTCCAGGGTTCGCTGGCGATGTTTCCGATCTACTCCTACGGCTCCGAGGAGCAGAAAACAGAGTGGCTTCCGAGGATGGCCTCCGGCGAGGTCATCGGCTGTTTCGGGCTGACCGAGCCAGACGCCGGCTCCGACCCCTCTCGCATGAGGACGAGCGCTCGCCAGGACGGCTCGGACTGGGTGCTGAACGGCACCAAGATGTGGATCACGAACGGCTCGATCGCCGGGGTCGCGGTGGTGTGGGCGGTAACCGAGCAGGGGGTCCGAGGCTTCCTGGTCCCCGCCGGCACCTCAGGTTTTCACACTCGAGACATCAAGCGGAAGCTGTCGCTGCGCGCATCGGTGACCTCGGAGCTCCATTTCGACGACTGCCGGGTTCCAGGTAATGCGCTCCTGCCGGGCGTCTCGGGGCTCAAGGGGCCCCTGAGCTGTCTTAGTGAGGCTCGCTTCGGAATCGTGTGGGGGTCGATGGGGGCGGCACGCTCGTGCTATGAGTGCGCGCTCGAGTATTCCAGGTCCCGCGCGCAGTTCGAGCGTCCCATCGGCGCCTTCCAGCTTACGCAGCAGAAGCTCGTCGAAATGATGCTCGAGATCCAGAAGGGCCTCTTGGTCGCACTGCATCTAGGCCGCTTGAAGGACTCATCACAGCTTGCGGTCGAGCAGGTCAGCTTAGGCAAGCTCAACAACGTGCGCGAGGCACTGGAGGTGGCGAGAAAGGCCCGCACGATCCTGGGGGCTTCCGGGATCACGCTAGAGTATCCGGTGATACGACACATGAACAATCTCGAGTCGGTGCTCACCTACGAAGGCACCAGCGAGATCCACACGCTCATCCTCGGCGAGGCGCTCACAGGCCTGCGCGCCTTTAGTTGAGCCCATGAGACGCGCGGGGGTCTTCGTCATGGCGGCGGTGTGCATCGTGCCGCTCGTGTTGTGGGTGATGGCGGCGCCTCTAGGCCCCCGCTTCGCGGGAACCGTCCAATCCCTGACGAGTATCGGGACCCTGCTCGCGCTGGCCGGCGTGTCTTCGTTTGCGCTCAACCTCGTGTTAGGCGGCCGCATCAAGCTCTTGGAGAGCGCCTTCGGGGGCCTCGACAAACTTTACGGAGCACACCGCGCCAACGGTCGCCTCGCGTTCTTGCTGCTCGTGGGCCACGGGGTCGTGATGGCGGCTGCCCGGGTTGCAGCATCGGGTGCTGCGGGCCTCCGCTTTCTTTTGCCCACAGGCGGCAGCTGGGCGGTGACTTTCGGGCTGATCGCTCTCGTGCTCATGGCGGTCACGATCGCACTAACACTTTACGCGCGCTTGGGCCACGAGACGTTCGTCTACGTCCAGCGCTTCTTCGGCTTCGTGTTCTGTCTGGCCGCGCTGCACGTCTTCCTCGTGCCCGGGACCAAGGCGATATCGAAGCCCTTGACCCTGTACCTCTCGAGCCTTTTCGCTGTGGGCCTGGGAGCCTGGATCTATCGCTCGCTGCTGGGCGAGCGCCTCGTGCCCCGGCGCTCCTACGTCATCGACTCCGTAACAGCCGTCGGCCACGACGTCATCGAGGTGTCGATGGCTCCCCGCGACGAGCGATCGGCTCGGCGATCGCGACAAGAAGGAGACGAGCGATCGGCTCGGCGATCGCGACAGAAAGGAACCGGCTCGCTTTCGTTTACCCCAGGACAGTTCGTCTACGTCACATTCGAGTCCGAGGCCATGAAGCGCAGCTTCCGGCCCTTCTGGATCCACGCGGAAGGCGATTTTGGCGTGGTTTCGGTGCGTCCCGGCGAGGTCGCCAATCAGTATCATCCCTTTTCCATTACATCGGGTCCCACCGAGCGCGAGCTCAGGGTAGTGGTAAAGGCGGTGGGCGACTACACGCGGGCGATGGCGAACCTCGAGCCCGGGGCAGGCGTCCGCGTCGAAGGGCCCTACGGCAGCTTCTCGTATCTCACCGTGAACAACCTCCGCCAGGTGTGGATTGCCGGGGGCATAGGTCTGACGCCGTTTCTGAGCATGGCCCGTAGCCTCCAGATCGGAGATCACGAGATCGATTTCTACTACTGCATGGAGGACGGTCACCAGGGCTATTTTCTCGACGAGCTCTACGACATCGCCGATCGTGTCCCGCGGCTTAGAGTGGCTCCGATCCGCAGGGACCGGCTCGGGTTCGTAAGCGCCTCGGACATTGCGGGGCTGACCCCCGGGCTCAGCGACAAGGACATCCTTATCTGTGGGCCCCCGGCGATGATCGACGTGCTCGAACAACAGTTTGTCGAGCTGGGCGTGCCCCGGCGGCGGATTCATTTCGAGAAGTTCGGGTTCGTGTGAAGTTCATCCGTGTTCTTCGATCGGCAACAGTTTCGTAACGATTTCCAGACGATCGGGGAGTAGGAAGCTAATGACTCGAACTCGAGTCGTCGTTCAAGGAGGCTGTTAGAGTTGCGGGCACAAAGCTTGACTCGCACCGACGAGTCGGGATTTGATGCCCAGGACCGCTCAACGGATAAGGAGAGCTCAATGGCGAGGCGTTTGCGGCTGGTTGCGACCATGGCGATCGTGGGACTGGTGGGAAGTCTTCTGGTAGCACCGCTGGAGGCCGGTGCGGCTCCGGCCGACTACACCATCTCCCTTGGGAGCGGGAAGCTCTTCAAACTTGCCGCCCCCGCTCCCGCCTTAGGCACCCGCTTCTATTCGCCTGCGCTCAGGGTACACAAGGGCGACACGATCAAGTTCAAAGGCTCCGCCGGGCTGGCGCCGGCAAACGTTCGCATCAAGAAATGGATCGGCAGCCACACCAGAGGCGTGGGCAAGAAGTGGTCGATCGCGCTCCGGGATCGAGACGAGCACAAGCAGCATCTCAAGCTCAACAACCGGGTCGTCGCCAACGCCCAACAAGGCTGCGGCTACGGCGCCAAGCCGTGTGGCTACGATGGGTCGCGGGTGGTGGCCAATGGCGCCTTCTTTGGTCGGAAAAGGTTCGTTGTCAAGATCAACGCCGACGTCGGCGACGTCTTCTGGGCCCTGAACTTGATCCAACCCCGCGCCCGCCTGCGCATCGAAGTGGTCGCCAAGGGTGCGTCCGCGACCAAGCAGAGCACGATCGATCGCTACAAGAAGCGTCAGCTCAAGCGCGACGCGGTGCGCGCCCGGGCCGCCCATAACCGGCTGCTCAACTACCACCGGGTCACGCACGATTCGTCGGGGACATTGGTGAAGCATGCACTCGCCGGTTACGACGGAAAGGGTTTCGTGCTTTTCTCGATGTATCCGAGAAAGATTCACATTCGTAGAGGTCAGAAGGTCAAATGGCACTTCTCATCGTTGCGCTACGAGGACCACTCGGTGACTTTCCCCCAAGGTAAAGCCACGAAAGTTGCCCAGAACGGTTTCGCTCCGTTCTGCGACACGGGATCGGGACCGGACAAGCCACCCCAAATTCAGGGCCCTCCGTTCTGTAACAACCCGAACGACCTCGAGCTGGACATCAAGCCCAGGTTCGCCTTCAGGCGGGGAGACAAGCGTTACCACGGGGGCGACTACAGCAACTCGGGGCTCCAAGGCGCCAATTTGGGGACTGCGCCCTACTCGCTGAAGTTCACGCGCAAGAATCGCGAAGGCTTCAAGTACCTCTGCGTTCTCCACACCTTCATGAAGGGCAAGGTGTCGGTGAGGGCGCGAGGATAGAAGGGCGTTGACGAGTTCCAGGCGACGGCCCCCCAGGGGGCCGTCGCCGCCGCGAAGGGGTTTCGTGCGCCGCGGGGCTGCGGCGGTGTCCGCTTCCGTGTTGGTCGCCGCGCTGCTCGGTTCGGTGTCCACCGGGGCGCAGCAGGTCCCTGCGCCGCAGGCGTGCGACAACCCCGACCGCTCGGTGACCCTGTACGCGAAACGGCTCGCGCCTCGGCGCGTGGGCTACGGCTTTACTCCGGCAACGGTGAGCATTCCCGGCCCTACACTCGAGATGCAGGAGGGCGAGTGTCTCGCGGTGAGGCTCGTGAACCGGACCAACAAGCGCGTTAGCGTCCACTCTCACGGAGTCGACTACACCGTCGCATCCGATGGGACCCGGCTGAACTCGAGCTGCACCAAGCCCGGCGGTTCTCGCACGTACCTCTTCAGCACTCACGAAGCTTCGACCCGCGGCGACGGCACCGTCGAGGCGGGCAGCGCAGGCTACTGGCACTACCACGATCACTGCAGTGGCTCACCCCACGGCACCGGCCGGCATCAACGCCGGTCTGTTCGGCGCCCTCATCGTGCGGCGCGCCGGAGATCCTGTTCCCGATCGCAATCCCTTCGTCGTGGTGATGGGGCCGGGTGCCCGTATCAACCTGAAAGAGGCGCCGCACACTCCGTTGTTCAGAGCGAACGAGGGGGAACGAGTCGAATTCGTCGTCATCACCCACGGCGACCTCTTCCACACTTTCCACCTTCACGGCCACCGCTGGGCCGACAACCGCACCGGTATCCCGGCGTCGCCCGACGATCCGGTCCAGGTGATCGACAACCGCACGAGCGGGCCCGCCGACTCGTTCGGCTTCCAGATCATCGCCGGGGAGGGCGTGGGGCCGGGAGCGTGGATGTACCACTGCCATGTCCAGGGACACTCGGATGTCGGCATGACGGGCCTGTTCCTGGTGCGCGATGCTGCGGGCCGACTCACCGAGGCGGCGCGGGCCGCGCTGGAGGCCTGGCAGCACCACGGCTCCACCCACCATCTGATGAATTAATCGTCCGCCGCTCCCCGCCGCTCCCGGCGGTGGCAGATGTCCACGGTCCGCGATTGCCCACGTTTTTCTGTGGGCAGATGTCCACGGTCCGCGTTTGCCCCTCGTGAGCGGCTAGGGACGGAAGGTGCGCGGCGGGGACCAATGGCTGGCCCCTTGGTTGTTTTTCGAGCGCGCTCTGAACGAGTACTTTTTTCCGTTGACCACCGCGACGGGCTGCTTGCTCTTGCCGAAGATTCCCGAGCCCGTGATCGTGTCGGGCTTCCAAGTGCGCCACGTCTTGCTCGAGCCGGCTCGGTACTGGACTGCGTACCGGCCCCCCGTCTTTGTCTTTGCGTTGGCCCAACGGACGGTGAAGGGCAGGCCGCTGGGGGTCCCTGTCACACTAGGTGGCACTCGAACAAAACCCTGCATGTTGGTGCCCCCGTGGCGATCGCAACGGTAGAAGAAGCTGCCCGCGGAGAAGCGGACGTTGAAGTCGATGGAGCCCATGGTCACCGGCCCCGAGAGGAACAAATTCTTCTCGCCGTGGACATTGTGGTCTCCGAAGGAGTCTGCAGCCCTGGTCCAGTGCACGAAGTCCCCCACTCTCGCGCCGACGTTGGCCGGCTTGAAGAAGTTGTCTTTGACCTTGATGCCCTTGGTGGCGGCCCCGAGGGGGGCGGGCGCGAGACCGACGAAGATGGCGAGAACCACGATGAGTTTTTTCATCACCCAATGTTAGCCGCTCGTGACGAACCTTCAGGGCTTGGTCGCTCGTAACGAGAAGAACAACGGCAGCCTCGGTTCCCCTTCGGGTTGGCGCCAGGTGCCGTCTTCGGGGTTGAGATCGAGCCCGGCCAGCTCCCATTCGCAGAAGGGCCACTCGTGAAGGAAGTCGATCCGCAAACCCTGCGATGTCAGCGCACTGATGATGTTCGAGAGCGGATGCCACCATCCGTATTCGTAGGGCTGCTCAATGTGAGCCTCAGGGTCGGCATAGCTGCCCTGGGTCTCGAACCGCTGCGGCTCCTTGCCGCCGAAGTAATCGTAGTTGACCTTGAACGGAATGTCGTCGTCGAAGACATCCGCGAAGGGATGCTTCTCGGTGATGTAGAAGACGCCACCCGGACGCAGAAAGTGCGTGACTACCTTCGCCCACGCCCAAATATCCGGGAGCCAACCGAGGACTCCACGTGAGGTGTAGACGATGTCGAAGTCGTCCGGCAGCGCGGCGGGCAGGTTGTAGAGATCGGAGCAGATGAAGTCAGCCCGAAGTTCCAGCTCGTCCGCGAGAGATCGAGCCAGCGAGATCGCGTCGGCGGAGAAGTCGGCGCCGGTCGGGTGTGCGCCGAGTCGGGCGAAGGAGAGCGTGTCGAGCCCGAAGTGGCATTGGAGGTGAAGTAAGTCCTTGCCGACCACGTCGCCGATCTCGGCGAGCTCGTAGTCGCGCAGCCGGATGCCGCCCCGCTTGAAGCCCTCGACGTCGTAGAAGCTCGAGTGTTCGTGGATGGCCGTCCACTCGTCCCACAGT
>JBPCPZ010000091.1:0-6078 GCA_050998655.1 Actinomycetota bacterium | reverse complement strand
GGATGGCCATGCCGGCGAACCCGAGGATGGAGCCTATCGACAGATCGAACTCGCCTGCGATCATCAGCAGAGCGACTGCGACCGCAAGAATGCCCAGAGGTGCGGCCCGGTTGAGGATGGATGCGGTCGTCGCCAGGCTGATGAAGTTGTTATCGGCCGCGAAGATCGCAAAGAAGGTCCAGACGAGCACCACTCCAAGCAGGGCACCGAGCTCAGGCCGCGACAGCAAACCGGACAACCACCCGGATTGCCGGACCCGTTCATCGGCCGGCGCAGCTGCCGGTTGTGCGGCGTCCGTGGCCAAGGTTCCTCCCTTCTTCTGTGGAGGGCAGGTGGGGACCCGCTACGGGGCCCCCACCTAACTAACTATTGTTGCTACCTAACGCCTTCGTCGGTGTATTGGATGACGTCGCTGGCGGTGTCCTGAGTGACGATCTGCGGGCCGGTCAGGACGATGCGCTCGACGCTGCCGAGTGGCAACGCCCCCGTCTCGAGGTACTGGGTCAGAAATACCACCGGCAGGTAACCCTGCAGGTACTGGGCCTGGTCGATGGCGAACAGCATGTCGCCGTCCTCGATCGCCTGCAACACCGAGGACGAGAGGTCGAAGGTCGCGAAAGTTATGTCCCCGATGCTCCCGGACTGCTTCAGCGCCTGCAGCGTCGGGTCGGCGCCGGTCGGTCCCAGTGTGAGGATTCCGTCGATGTCGCCGCGCTGAAGCGTGCCGGTCACCGTCTCGGTCGCCGCCTGCGGGTTGTTGAGGTCGACCGGGACGACCTCTCCCTGTTGCCCAAGGCCCTCGAAGAAGCCCTCGCAGCGCAGGTCGAGAGCAGCGTTACCGACCTCCTGGTTGATGCAGATTGCATTCTGTACGCCCTCTTCGGCGAAGCGTTGGCCTGCGATCAACCCGGCCTCGAACTCAGTCTGGCCGATGTGTACCAGGACACCGAGATCGGCGAAGTCGTCGCTCCCGGAGTTCATCGAGATGACCGGTATCCCTGCGTCGACTGCGCTCTCGATCGAGGTGCGTAGTGCGTCCGCATCGGGGATGCTGACGATCAGGCCGTCTGGCTCGGATGCAACCGCTGCGTCGATCAGCTCACTCATCTGCACCATGTCGAAGGTCTGCGGTGCCCGGTACTCGACGTCGACCCCCATGTCGGTGCCGGCATCTTCGAACCCGTTGGCGGCCACCGACCAAAAAGGATCGGAGGCTTGCCCGTGGGTTACCGCGACAAAGCGGTAGTCACGCTGGGCGACGGCGCCGTCCCCGTTGCCGTCAGACTGCTGCTCCCCGCCCCCATTGCTCCCACACGCCGCAGCGAGCAGCACCAGCGCCGCCGCCACTGCCCACATCTTCGTTTTCCCCACCCCGGCTCCCTTCCTTGTGGCCCCGCCCTATGCGGTGCCTGCTTGAACAACACTGCGGTTCATGCCGACTCTTGTGCCTGGCAATCAGAGATCACCCGCCGCATAAACTCCATCCCGGTTCGAGCATCCCCGATCGGACCACCTCCCTTCTCTGGCTCCTCATTCAACACCCGGTCCTGCTCCAGCACCAACCAACCGCCGTACCCGGAAGCCTGCAAGAGTGCGATCACCGATTCGAGGTCGACATTTCCGCTCCCGAGCGGCCGGTACATCCCGCGCCGGACCGCTTCCTGATAACCGAGCGCACCGGAACCGACTAGCTTCGACAGCCCGACATCAACGTCCTTCAGATGGACGTGTGCAATCCGGCCCAAGGCGGAATTCACTACCTCGAGTGGGTCGGCTCCCGCCACCGTCAGATGGCCCGTGTCGATACATAGCGCCACCGACGACGAGTCGAGTACTCGTTCGATGTCGCACCGGCCTTCGATCGCGGTGCCGTAGTGAGGATGAAGTGCGACTCGAAGCCCCCGGGAAACAGCGACCTCTTCGACGCGCTCGATGCCATGAGCAAGTGTCATCCACGCTCGCGTATCGAGTTGCTCCGATCGCTCGTAGCCGGTGTGGGCCGCGGCGGCGGCAACGACCAGCACTTCCGCCGCGGCGGATGCAAGCAAGTCGGCCACCTCGGCCACGGCCGTCAATTCTGTCTCCAGACGAGTAGCGTCGTGCAGGACGACAGGTACGAAGCCACCCACCAGCTTGAGGATGTGAGAGCCGAGTAACGCTCGCAGCGATGCCGGATCGTCCGGGAGAAAGCCCTCGGGGCCCAGCTCGATGGCGTGGAAGCCGAGCTCCGAGATCTCGGAAAGTACCCTCTGCGGTTGGAGCTGATGCCCCCATCCCTCTACCTCGCAAACACCCCATGTGATTGGCGCGGCAGCGACCCTGTCGAGAGTGTTTCTCACAGCAACTCCTCGAGTTTCACGGGGCGGTGCTGCTCTCGGGAGAGGTCGCAGGCAACGGCCACCCGCAGCGCCTCGAGCGCGTCCTCAGCCGTGCATGGGCTCGACATCGCCCCACTGGCGACTTCGATGAATGCGGACAGCTCTTGGCGATAGGCATCCTTGAACCGCTCCTGGAAGTTGGGATAGGCATCGGGCGGGGAGCCGGGCATGCCGGGCTCAACCGAGCGCAGAGGGGTGCGCTTGTCCCAGCCAACCGCGATGCTGTCGCTGGACCCAAATAATTCCATGCGCACGTCGTAACCCAGGGGGTCGTGACGCGTGACCGACAGGATGCCGAAGGCCCCGCTTCTCAACTTGAGGACGGCCGCTGCGGTATCGGCGTCGCCGTGAGACTCGAAGATCGGAAAGTTGGTCGCCGATCCGTCCGCGTAAACCTCGCCGACCTCGTCGCCGGTGACGAAGCGCAAGGCGTCGAAATCATGAATGCTGAAGTCCCGGAAGATGCCGCCCGAGCTCTTGATGTAGTCCTCGTGTGGCGGGGAGGGGTCGTGCCCGGCCATTCGGACTATGTAGAGGTCACCGAGGCCGCCGCTCGCGACGAGTTCATGGGCGGCCCTGTAGCCTTCGTCGAAGCGGCGCTGAAAGCCCATCTGCAACGGAACCGCCGTCTCATGGGCGAGTTGGACGATTTCAACGGTCGCATCCAGGTCGAGTGCGATTGGTTTCTCGCAGAAAGTGGGAAGGCCGCGCTCAAGGGCAGACTTGATCAGCTGCGCGTGTGAGGATGTCGCCGCGGCGATGACCACGGCGTCGACCGCCACCAGCAGCTCCTCAACTCCGGCCGCCGGCTCAACCCTTAGATCGGTGGCTACCTTAGCCACCCGCTCGTGATCGGCGTCCGTCACCGTTACCGAGGCGACATCGGAAAAGGCGGCGAGCATGCGGGCGTGCTCCACGCCGATCCTGCCGACTCCGATGACCCCAACTCGCAACGCGCCCCCCGGCCTGGTTTGGGGCCGCCTCTGGTGGCCCCAGTGTCACGGTTCCTGACCACCGCGGGTTTGACTCCGCGGGGCACCCGCTAAGCAGCCTCTTCAGCGGGCACCTGAGTCTAGCGACTCGAGGCCCCTCCTGTTAGTGAGTATCGAGCGTCGCGAACTCCCTCGTCCCGAAGTCTGTGTTGTCGACTCCTTTCTTCGAAACGGGATGCAGAACGTCGCTCCGCCGAAGTTCCTCGTAAAGATCATCGACCCCCTCAACTCGGACGGGACAGCTGGCGGTCCCGGCAATAAGGACTCGGCGCCGGAGGACACCGGCCTTACGATCCAGGTCGCGGTCCCGCCAGCTTTCATCGTTCGCTTCCCACAGGTGCAGGACGGCCTCTTCCCGGCACACAACCGCAAAGCCTCCGTCGTGGTGAAGCACCTCGAAACCGAGGCGCTCCCTGTAGAAGGCGACCGCGGCCGGCGCGTCTCGCACGGGCATGGCCGGGATTGTCTGGTCGAGCCGGATGCCGGGAGTCATCAGATCTACGGGACTAAGTGCTCTCGGGATCAAGGTACTTTTCGAGGCGAGGAGGATCCCAGTTCTCCAAACCCTCAATGAGCTCTTCCGGCCGCTCCACGACAACGAGCAAGTCCCGATGGCTGAGGTTGAGAAAGCCTTCGGCAACGGCGTGGTCGAGAAACGCGGTGAGGCCGTCGTAGTAGCCGTTGATGTTGAGAAGAGCACATGCCTTTCGGTGAAGGCCCAACTGGGACCATGTGTAGACCTCTATGATCTCCTCGAGTGTCCCGATGCCTCCGGGCAGTGCAACGAAGGCGTCCGAGAGCTCGGCCATTGCAGCCTTGCGTTCGTGCATCGACTCGACAACTTGCAGGTCGGTCAGCCCTAGGTGGGCGACCTCTTTCTCGACAAGCTGGCGCGGCATTATTCCCACTACCTCACCGCCTGCGGCGAGCACCGTGTCCGCCAACTCACCCATGAGTCCCACGTTGCCTCCCCCGTAGACGATTCCGATGCCAAGATGAACAAGGGAGTGCGCCAGATTCTGTGCAGCCTTTCGGTAGCGGTCGTTGTTCCCCGGGTTGGAGCCGGCATATACGCAGATCCGCTTGATGGCTGCCATTTGCTTGAGGTTACCAAGCTGCCGCTACCCGGCCGAGCACTTCGGGGGGTAGGCGTCCCTCCTAGTCGAGTGCGCCGAGCGCGCCGAACAGACTGACTTCTCACGCTGGCAACCATCGCCGGTTTGTCATCCGGGTTCGATTCACGATCGTCATTGGCCGCCGCATCGGCTGTGCGAGTCACGAGCTGCTCACGAACATCCTCATCGCCTCTCTACGACACCGTGTTGCTCGCAAAGGGAGTGGTGATCTTCAAGGTCGGTGACGATCTCGTCTCGATCGCCAATGCAGAGCGCGCTGCTCGACCAGCAGGATCAGATGGGTGCGCGCGTCCACAACGTCTTTGCGAGACATTTGCGGGCCAACGTGGGAAGCATGACGGTGAGGAGATGATTCGGGACCGGGAGAATCACCGCCGAGGCGCAGGCTCATAGAGTCGAGCTCGAGGCCAAGCGGAAGCCGAGCCAGTGCGCGCAATTGCCGGCGCCGAGGCCGAGCGCGTCCGGGTTAGCGCAGAAGCGAGCTCGGAGTCGGTCAAGCTGAGGGGAAGGCGGAGGCTTCGGCGACCCGCGCCAAGGGCGTGGCGGAGGGGCAGGCAGTGAGGGCCAAAGGCACTGCGGAGGCGCTGGCTCAGGCCCTCGGCCGGGGGGTCGCCGGTTTGCAGCTGGCGCGGGCCTGCTGGGTGGCAGCGGGGCGAGAGCCCTAAAACTTTCCAGGAAACCTTGCCCAATTGGCCTGAACCGTGATTGGCTTGCTTGGTTGGGAGTTGTCTGGGGAGGGCACCCGTTTTGTGGTGCCCGGGAGAGGAGCATCATGCGCAATCAACGGCGATTTCGTTTTCAGGTCTTTCTCTGTTTGGGACTTTTGGCTTCACTAATGGTTTCCCTCGGCCCCCTCGCCTCGGCGGCCGTCACAGTAGAGGTCGTCGCCACCGGGCTCAATAATCCCCGCGGCCTCGACGTAGCGCCCAATGGAGACGTCTACGTGGCCGAGGCGGGCAAGGGCGGGAACGGCCCTTGCATCGCCGGTGGAGAGGGAAAAAGTTGCCTTGGGGCCACCGGGGCAATCACGGCCATCGAAAACGGCAATGAGGAGCAGCACCGTGTCGTGACGGGCCTTCCCTCGCTTGCTCCTGAAGGCGGGGTTGCTGCATTAGGCCCCTCCGATGTCGACTTCAGGGGGCCGCGAGCGCTCGTGACCATTGGACTGGGCGCCGACCCGACACTCCGAGCAAGCCTGGGGCAGGGTGGTCGTGAGCTGGCGACCGTTCACACCCTCACCAAAAGGGGCGACATGACCCGCCTCGGCGACATCGCCGCCTACGAGATCGCCGCCAACCCTGATGGGGACCAGCCGAGCTCCGCGCTGGACACGAACCCGAACTCGGTCTACTACCAGGATGACGGGGCGGTCGTTGCGGACGCCGGCGGGAACGCCCTGCTGCACGTCGATGAGGATGGAAAGGTTTCGACGCTCGCAGTCTTCCCCTTCAAGATGGTCCCGGCCCCCGATTTTCTGGGCCTTCCGCCGGGAACAAAGATCCCCATGCAGCCGGTGCCGACCTCGGTGACGCGCGGTCCCGACGGCGCCTACTACGTCGGCCAGCTCACCGG